>NZ_JBQSWW010000017.1:0-75766 GCF_052377515.1 Arthrobacter sp. AOP36-C1-22
ATAAGGCAAGTGCCCGTGTTTTGGAGAAGCTCAGCAAAGCGCCACGGGTCCGTGAATTGTGCCTTCAGTATTCGTCGGGTTGGAACGAGACATCTGACCGAAAGAAGGGCTATTTCGAGGTCGGTTCGAAGGTGAACTCGACCTGGGACGACGTTATACTCCAAGGGCCCCACTTCACGGTGGCCAATCCGTTCGCCAAGGAACCTAACCCCACAATGAGGAGCAACAAAGACTGGACAGAAATCGATCTTGAGGCCCTCCCCGCCGATTTCATCCCGCGCACCAGCTACCAGCCCCAAGGCGACAGAAAGCGCTACGACCGGGACTACACGACATGGAAGTACGACGACGAAATCATTCCAGCACGTTCCGTATTTCGTGTCGGTTGGCGACTAATGGCTTCAACAACGGGTGTACGTACCTTTTATCCCCACTATTATTCCTCGGGGCGCTGCACATACGCACGGAACGCTGTCCGCTTTTGCCAAGGCGCATTCATGGAGTAGTGAACAATTAATGCTGTTTGGAATTTGGTCAAGTATTCCCTTGGACTTTCTAGTCAAGGCAAGTGGCGTAGCAAATTTGACAGCCTCTTTCGTCGAGACTCTTCCTTTTCAGGCTTCTCTCGACATTCGGACTGCGATTGTTAATAGAGCTGGGAAACTTTGTTGTTTGACGAATGCGTATGCGAAGCTTTGGAACGATTCGGAACTAGGCGAATGGTCACCGGAAAAGCCTGCTCGTAAAGCTGAAGAGCGTCGGATGCTTCAAGTCGAGCTGGATGCATTGGCAGCGCTCAGTTTAGGACTAACGACCGATGAGTTATGCACCATATATCGAACTCAGTTCCCAGTGCTTCGTGGATATGAGCAGAACGATCTTTACGACTCCAACGGCCGGAAAGTTCCAAGCGACATGAACAGGCAATACCGCAAGCTCGGTGAGACTGGCATGACCGCTGCAGACTTGCAGTGGACGCATCCACAGAGCGAAGTGGAGTACACCTTCGAGTTCCCGTTCCGAAGCTTCGACCGGGAAGAAGACATGCGAGCTGCCTACGCCAAGTTTGAACCGCTGCTTCGCTCCGAAACGTCCAGCGCGAATGACATCGAGGAGCTGCCTGCAGCTGCTTCCGAATGGCAAGGGGCCGCCCAGTGACGGTGGAAAGTAGCAAGAGCCAGGCTTCTTCCGAGCTGCTGCCCACCAAGCAGGCACGCCGGCTTGTTGAAGGATTGAGTGACTACCTGTCGACGACATTCGCCTTGAGCGAGGGCGGTGCCCAGGAAGCCATTGGCAGCTTTTTGGAAGACCCCCAAAACGGGATGTTCAAGGGGCCCTATGTGCGCCTGCGGCTGCCGTTTGCCGCTGCAGAAGGCGATGCTACGGACGTTCTCGACTCCTACACCTCGGACTTCACCCCTTATGGGCACCAGGCTGCTGCCTTCAAACGGCTGAGCAGCAAAGGCAAAAATGGCGAGTTATTTAGGCGGCCTCAACCGACCTTGGTCACCACGGGAACCGGCTCGGGTAAAACCGAAGCTTTCCTGTACCCGATCATCGACCATGTCCTCCGTGCGCAAAAGGCCGGCATCCGAGGCGTCAAGGCACTGATCTTGTACCCGATGAACGCCCTCGCCAATGACCAGGCCCAACGTTTGACCGAGATGCTGCAGCATCCCGACCTGGCTGGCATTCGGGCTGGCATCTACACCGGACAGAAGGACGGGTCACGACGCACCGTGATCTCGCCCCGAGGGCTCATCAACGATCGACACACTTTCCGCGATAATCCGCCGGATATCCTGCTGACCAACTACAAGATGCTGGACATGCTCCTCCTGCGTCATGATGACGCGCCTATCTGGCAGCAGTCGGCAACCAGTTTGCAGTACATCGTGCTCGATGAGTTCCACACCTACGACGGTGCCCAGGGAACCGACGTTGCGATGCTCCTGCGCCGACTTGGTCTCACACTTAAGTCCCATTGGCCCGCGGATCTATCCACCGTTTCCCATGGCCCCGCGGAAACCGACAGGGCTAGACCCCTGGGCCGGATGACCCCGGTCGCCACCTCCGCCACCCTCGGAACCACGTCTGTCAGTCCAGAACATGGGGAAACGGACGATGACGCGCATCCGATGCTTAAGTTCGCCCACACGGTCTTCGGTGAGCGATTCGATACTGATTCAGTGGTGACCGAATCGCGCCTCAGTGCCGATGAGTGGTGCGCCTGGGGAACCTCGGCGGCTACCGAGCCTGCAGTGGGGGGAACATCCCTCTTCGCGCCCCGGGGTCTTGAGGACATCGCCCTGACGATCAAGGTCACCAACGACGCGATCGAAAGCACGGCATCCACGGAAGCCACCCTGGAGCGGGTCGTCGACGCTCTCTTTGATGAGAATGGACGTCCACCGGTCTGCTGGTCTGCTGGTCAGCGCACTCCGAAGAATATCGATTCCCTGTTGGCGGCGCTGCGCCTGCACCCGCTCAGCAAGAAACTCATCGAGACGGCCAGCAACGCCGTCGCACTCGTCGACCTCGCGGACGTAGTTTTCCCGCAACGTGTGCTGCCCGAAGGCATCACGGGTGAGGATGCCGAGACTTTCCTGGGCCACGTGCTGTCCCTGTACTCCCATGTGCGGGCGATTGCCGGGCGCGCAGCCCTCACCGTCGAAACCCACCTCTGGGTGCGTGAGCTCTCCCGCATCGACGCAGCACTGGACCTGACGCACGATTTCCGCTGGAGTGATGACGGCACCGATGAAGCAGACCTGGACCACCACCGGGTCCACCTCCCCGCCATCTTCTGCCGTCACTGCGGGCGTAACGGCTGGGGAGGCCTCATGGCTCCAACGGGCACCGAACTGATCATGGACCCAGATCAGGTCCGCCAAGCATCCATGCAGAACAGCACGGACTTCCGGGCATTGCTCTCGGGGGCCAACGAAGCCGAGGCCGCCTTCCTGCAACGCCAAGCCGGCGTTGATGAGCCCGAGGTCGAAGGACTGCGCTACCTCCACACGGCCAATCACACCCTGGCCAGTGACATTCCCGAGGAGGACGAAGCGGACTTCGAAAAGGGCCTGATCATTCCGGTACTCACCCACCCGGGGCTCGAAGCAGGCGACCTGAGCGCCAAGGACGTCTGCCCCGCCTGCCACGCCCCCGATGCCATTCGCTTCATCGGGAGTGCCATCGCCACCTTGCTATCGGTGGCCATTTCCAACCTCTTCGGCGCCGAGGAACTCAACGACGACGAAAAGAAGGCACTGGTCTTCACCGACTCCGTCCAGGATGCTGCACACCGTGCAGGGTTCGTGCAGGCCCGCTCGCGGACCTTTTCGCTCCGCACCGTATTGCATAATGCGCTGCGCGCAGGGGAAATCACCAGTCTCACGGAACTCATTGAAGCAACCATGCGGGTGGGGGATGGGACAGCAGATGCCTCACGCCGCTACGAGTTGGTCCCGCCGGAGCTCACCGATCGCGATGAGTTCCGGGTGTTCTGGGACCCGAAGGCGGCAGCGGCCGCGGATGCCGGCAAACGTCGTCGGGCCCGCGATCTCGTCCGCAAACGGCTGTCTTTCGACGCAGCCCTGGAATTCGGCCTGCAGTCACGATTGGGTCGAACCTTGGAGCTGACTGGTTCGGTGACGGTGGAAACCCAGGCTGGCAATGACATGCAGATGATCGCGCTGGCACGGCGCGTGCTGGAAAGCCGCGTCCAGGTACCCATGTTCGAACGCAGCGAAATCACTGACGCCCAACTCATGGCCTGGCTGCGCGGAATCCTGGTCCGTATCCGATTGCAGGGAGGCATCGCCCATCCTTGGTTGAATAGGTACATTCGCCGGGATGGCCACCGGTGGAACATCTGGGGCGGCCGTGCCCGCGGTGAAGGGATGCCCGCATTCCCCTCCGGCCGACCGGCCCCCGTGTTCCCCAAGATCGGCGGCTCTGCCGGCGAAACCAACTTCGACGCCGTGCTAGGGCGCAGTACCTGGTATTCCCGCTGGACCGTCCGCTGCCTTGACGTGGCCCATGAGGACGCCGGATATCTGGCCAAGGCCCTCTTCGACGAGATGGTCGGCGAAAACCTGCTCGATGTCACCCGCAGTGAAACGGGTGCCGACATCTACTCACTCAGCCCGGACCGGCTACTGCGCTCCATTCCCGACACCAAAGCCCTCGAAGCGGGGAAACATACCCTCAAATGTTCGGTCTGCGAAGGGCTCACCTTTGGAACCGACACCGTGGTCCGCCAACTCGAGGGCGCTCCCTGCCTGATGGTCCGCTGCCCAGGCAGTCTGGCCCCCTCCCCGGTAAAGAAATCCAACTTCTACCGCGATCTCTATGCCTCCACGAATGGTAAGCGCGTGGTCGCCCATGAGCATTCCTCGCTGCTCGACGACAAGACGCGTGTCCAGGTCGAGACCGACTTCAAGTCCGGGGCCGGAAAACCGGATGCCCCCAACGTCCTGGTGGCAACCCCTACCTTGGAAATGGGCATCGATATCGGTGACCTGTCCACCGTGATGCTCTCATCCATGCCAAACTCCGTCGCCAGCTATGTCCAGCGGGTGGGCCGGGCAGGACGCTTGACCGGCAATTCGCTGGCCATGGCCTTTGTCCGAGGACGCGGCCAACACCTGCCCAAGCTCAACGACCCACTGTCGGTCATCGGCGGGGAGGTTCGCCCGCCGGCAACATACTTGGACGCAGAAGAAATCCTGGCCCGCCAGTTCCTGGCCTACCTGGCCGACCGTCTGGCCCAGGACAAGGCCGCGCCTCATCCGGACATGGCACGCGATGCGCTGGGCAGCCTGGGGACCGACACCTTTTTGGGAGCCCTCATCGGCGAGACAGAGATCCGCGGGGAGGAACACCTGCAGGCTTTCCTGCAGCAATTCACAGACGCGGCAGGCGGCGAACTGATCAGTACCGCGGGATGCCAACGGCTGCGACACTGGGTGCTGGGGGACGGCGAAAACACCGCGCCACTGGCAGTGAAGCTGGCCCAGGCGTCCAGGCAGTGGAATGAAGACCTCGAAGAGATCAGCCGTCGAATCACGGAATTGGACCAGACGGTGATCCCCGAGCTGAAGACGGATGCGGAAGAAGCAGCCAGGCTCAATGACGAGGACAGCAGCACCGTCCGTGAGGCCCGCCATGCGGTGAGTGCCGCCATCGGAACGCTCAAGCGCATGAGGAAGCAGCGTGATGAGCAACTGTTGGGAACCTACTGGATTTCCCTCATGGAATCCTACGGACTCTTCCCCAACTACACCTTGATCGGCGATACCGTTCAACTGGACGTCGGCCTGTCCTGGCGCAACGAGGAAACCCAGGAGTTCGAAGCGGAAGTCCGCAGCTATCAACGCGGTGCCGCAGCGGCGTTGCGCGAGTTCGCCCCGGGATCCACGTTCTATGCCGGTGGTCTGGAAATCAAGGTCGACGCCGTGGACATGGGAGCCCAACAACGCGATCTTGAAAAATGGCAGGTGTGCCCTGCCTGCGGTTGGGTCAACAAGGATTTCGCGGCACTGGCACCCACGTGCCTGCGCTGCCATGCGACCGACATCAACGACACCGGGCAGGTCCTCAATGTCGCCGTCCTACGCAAGGTCTCCGCGGAGATCCGCCGGGACGAATCCGTCATCGGCGACCGCCAGGATGATCGCCATCGGACCAGCTTCCATATCGTGCCGGCAGCAGACATCGACCAACACAACGTGACCGACCGCTGGTTCGTGGAGGATTTCGAATTCGGCATCGAATACTTCTCCAACGTCGACATCCGCTGGCTCAACCTGGGGGAGCGGGGAAGACAAGGACCGACAACCTCGATAGCCGGACATGAGGTTGAGGCCCCGCTGTTCCACCTCTGTGACGTCTGCGGCCAGCAGGACAGATCAGCCAAACAGAACTCACCCGACGAACACCGATTCTGGTGCAAACACCGCAAGAGCAAGGAAGAGCACGTCCAGACCGTCGCACTGGCGTATGAACTGAAGACCCAGGCCATCCTGCTGCACGTGCCGATGGACCTGACGGTCAGCGACGATTTCGCGCTAGCCACCCTGAAGGCCGCGCTGCTCTTGGGCCTGCAGGAATCCCTCGGCGGCACACCCGGCCACCTGGGCGTCATCGCCGTGCCGGATACCGATCCCACAGCCGCCGGTGTCGAGAGTCCTGCAACCGCGCTGCTGCTGCACGACACCGTCCCAGGAGGCACCGGCTATCTAGCCGAGTTCACCCAACCCGAAAACGTGCATGCCCTACTCCGTGCTGCCTGGGCGAAAGTACGGGATTGCGAGTGCCAAAAGACCGGCCGGCTGGCCTGCCATCACTGCCTGCTGCCGCACGCCGACTATGGTACCGAGGACCAGGTATCGCGCTCTGCCGCCGAACGACTTTTGGGAACACTACTGGCCGGGACGCAACACACCCAGGCACCCACCGATGAGTCCTTCGAACCAGTCTTCTCAGATTGGACGGTCACTAAGGAGAAGCCAGAGCAGCACGCGAACGGGGAATCACATCTGGAAGTCCGCTTCCGGCACGTCCTGATCGAACATCTCCAAACCCTCGGAGCGAAGGTCCAGCAAAAGGATGTGCAGGGACGACGCACCTTGCAGTTCCAGCTGCCATCGCAGAACTTCTACTGGTTCCTCGAGGAACAAGTAGACATGCACGGTACCCGGCCGGACTTCGTGCTCAGGCAGCAGGGTGGTGGCGAGGGAATCGCCATCTACACCGATGGTCGCCAGTTCCACGCCAGTCCTGCCCATAACCGCACCGCCGATGATGCGGTCAAACGCCACCGCCTGCGCGAGCATGGCATCATGCCCTGGGCCATTACCTCCCGGGATCTCGACGATTTCACTGCCGGGGGAGCGGACCACGCCTTGCCGCCGTGGTTTGAACCAAAATTCGTCGACGCCATGATGAAGAAGCACTCACTGTCGCCGGCACTGCTGCGCGCCATCTCCGTCGGCGCCATGGCCTTGCTGTGGGAATGGATCAATGACCCCCAGGTGGAGGCCTGGAACCGGTTTGCCGATACGGTCCCCCTGTTCATGCTGGAGGCCAAACCTCGGCCGCTGGAGGCAGCGAAGGACCTCTCGGGCCAGCTCCTGAAGGTCATGACCCCAGACGCTGTCTTCTCACTTCTGGGTGGAAACCAGGACGCCGCGACGTTCTGGTGGACACGAGAACGTGACTTTGTCTCCATCATTCTCTCAGGCCGGCCCGACCATCCCGGGGGTACCCGGGCCATTCTCTGTCTCGACGATCATGAACCGGCTCTCTACGATGAAGCACATGCCGACGCCTGGAGACACTGGCTCCTGGTTTCGAATCTGTTGGGTTTCAAAACCCACGGGGCGGCCATCCTCACGACACGCAGCGCGGCAGAAATTACGACTCTTTTGCAGTTGCCCTCTGTCGGTCAAACAACAGGAGTCCCCAGCGTCTCCGTTGGTTCGAGCCCACTGGGTGCGCATGACCAGCCGACGGGTCGCATCAATGCCGGCTGGGCTGCCGTTCTGGAACAAGCACTCGACGACGATGAACTCGGCTTCTTCAATACCCTGGCACGGCTCGACATCACCCCAACGCCAATGGTGGGGGAGGAAATCAACGGATGGCCCACTATCCTGTCCTGGGACTCCGAAGGCATCGCCGTTCTCGCCGATACCGAGGGCGTAGACGCACTGACAGCCGCGGGCTGGCAAGTGATCGGTGGCACGGATGACGAGGCTGCCGAACGCATTGCGGACTTCCTGAGCACGGCCCCCTCAGAAGCGACGAACACCAAGAACCCCGCAGGGAAAGGATCCTAGCCATGGCATTCGTGACAATGGTGTCCACCAAAGACAAGCTGGACGGGTCGATCAAGAAGCAAGTCTTCGACTTCCTGCGGAAGCTCCAGGACAACGACACCGCTCCCGGACTGCATATCGAACCCATGAAGGGAGCCCGCGATCGCCGGGCCCGCACCGGCAAGGTCAACGACATGTGGCGTGCGGTCCTCTTCCGCATGGAGGTGCCGGGGGAGACCCACTACGTTTACATCGGGACCTGGCCACACGACAAGGCCAACGCCATCGCTGAATCCAGCATCATGACCTTCAACAGCGCCCTCGGGGTGCCGGAGATCATCAACCGCGGTGCACCGAAACCAGCCGCCGAAGAACCGACACCGAAACGGCGTCGTCCCCACGACCGTTCCACCAGTCAGGATTCCGAGGCCGGGTCCCCTGTGGACGACGCGCCGAAGGTGCCGCTACCCAGCCCACCTCCGTGGAGCAACCCTCTGTCCCATGGGTGGACTGCAGCATGGCTGTCCATGCAGGCCGGCATCGATGGTGAGAACGCGGAAGCGGCGCTGGCCGCCGGCAGCGCTTCCGGCTTCAGCGCGGTGGTGAACTCCTGCCCGGAAGTGCAGGGCCTCGTCCTGCTCGGGCTGGCCCAAGGCGACGACCTGTCCACCGTTCGCAGCGAACTGGGTCTATCTGCCGCTCCCATGGAGGTAGCCGATGACGGTGAAGATATCGCCGTGGTCCGTGGGCTGAAGACCGCCCCGCTGGGCTTTGCCTACGTGGGGGAAAATCCACAGGAACTTCGCGATGCCGTCGAAAGTACGGACATCGACCAATGGCGGATCTTCCTCCACCCCGAACAACGTCAATACGTCACCAAGGAAACCAACGGCGCCTACCGCCTCTCCGGCGGTGCCGGTACCGGTAAGACGGTCGTACTGCTGCACCGTGCCCGCCATTTGGCGCAGAAGGACCCCGAGCAGCGGATACTGCTAACTACGTTCACCCGCACCCTGGCGGAGTCACTGTCGACGAATATGGGCAAACTGGCCCCCGAGCTCGAGATCGTGCCCTTGGGAGAGCCCGGCATAGCGATCTTAGGAATCGACCAGATCGCCTACCGGATTCTTGCCGAGGCTTCCGTCGTCGAGAAGGACTCCGCCCATCAGACGGTTTTCGGCAGCGGCCGTAACGCGATGACGAAGCTTTCCGGTCGGGAAGCGTACAGCTGGAAGCAGGCGGCCGCCTCGGTGGAGCATGGGTTGGCCAACCATTTGATCGAGCCCGCCTTCCTGGCCCAGGAGTATCTGGCGGTGGTGCTGGCCGGCCGGATCACGTCGTTGGCCGATTATGTGAAGGTACCTCGCCCGGGCCGGGGGACGGCGTTGAACCGCAAGGCCCGCATGGGTCTGTGGAAGATCGTCGAGGCATTCCGCCGTGAGAACGAGTTGGACGATCAGCTCACCTATCCGGAGCAGACGGTGGTTGCGGCAGCAATCCTCGAACACCGTGCCGCCGGCGGCCAACCCCTTCCTGCAGATTCCGTACTGGTGGATGAGGCCCAGGATCTCCATGCCGGTCACTGGCAGTTATTGCGTGCCTTGGCATCCGAAGGCCCCGATGACCTTTTCATTGCCGAGGACTCGCACCAGCGGATCTACGGTCAGAAGATCTCCCTGAACCAGTTCGGCATCAAGATCCGTGGCAGGGCCCGCCGGCTGCGGCTGAACTACCGTACGACCGCTGAGAACCTCGCCTACGCCATTTCCATCCTGTCCGGCCAGGACTACCTCGACCTGGAAGGCGGGGAGGAAAACACCGCCGAGTATCATTCGGTGCGCACCGGACCGGAGCCGCTACAGGTCGGCGCGACCGATCTGCACAGTGAGCTGGACGCGGCGGTCGAACACCTGCAGCGGTGGCAGGAAAAGAAGGTGGAAGGCAATGCCATCGGCATCTTGGCACGCAGCGAAAAAGCGTTGAAGTCCATACACACCGGGCTCCTGGAGCGCGATATTCAAACACAAGTCGTTACGGCCCGGACCAAACGCCCCCACCCAGACCAACCGTTGTTGATGACGATGCACTCCGCGAAGGGCATGGAGTTCCAGAACGTCATTGTGATGGGGGTGGGCGACGGCGAGCTGCCGGCCACGTGGGATTTCGGAAAGCTGCCGGAAGCGGAGCAAGAAGACGCCGTCATGCGGGAACGCTCATTACTTTATGTCGCCGCATCGCGTGCCCGCGATGAACTGGTCATCACATGGGCCGGGGAACCCAGCCGACTCTTGGGGGGAATACATGAGTGAACAGGAGAATCTTTGGACACCGGTGATGGAATTCGCCCGGGTCTCACTGGAGCATACTGACCTGGACTCCGACGAACGCGACTATAAATTGGCTTTCGCTGAGCAGGCACACATCGCAAGGAACCAGCTCCTTGCTCACGACCCGGTTTGGTTTGAAACGCTGCGCAAGTGCTTGGGGCGTGCCGGTCTGGTGAACCAATACACGACCATGGGCCTCGCCCAAGTAGCCAAGGATCATCCGCACCAGCTTGAAGAGATCTTTCTGCAGATCTGGGCCGACGAGGCATCGCCAGCTTCGCTGGATCAATTTGTCGACGATCTCAGGGCACTAAATCCGACGAAGCTGTCCGCTGGCGGTACCGTCGGGCTGGGGGCATTGCTATTATTCGCCAGAACCCCCGAACAGTATGCTCCCTACCAGGTCCGACTTGCCGATGGCTTCCTCAAACTCGTTGGTGAGGTTCCTCTGGGGCCGAAATACTTCACGAAGCGGTTCCAGCAATTTCTGAATGTCCTCGATCGTCTCCTCGAGGAGGCCAGTAGTCAGGGTCTTCCGCTGCGTGACCGCCTGGACGCGCAGTCACTGATCTGGCGGCTCATGAAGGAAGACCCGACCCCAACGTGGCCCGGGGACGTTGCCGCCGGTTTGCGCACATGGCGAGGTGACAAGGTTGCTCCAATCACTGAGCACTATCAGCGTCGGGCCGGTAAGTCGCAGGAAACGGAAGATTCCGCGTGGCTCATCCTGGAACCGGCCCTTCACGGGCAACCGTCTCCTTTGGGTGGACACAGCACCGTCTGGAGTACGGAGGCGGCGCAGCAATTTGCAGAGCTTCGCAATACCCACGACCCCGTAACCGGTACCTTTAGCGAGAGGCTCCGTGCCCAAGTTGCCAGCGGCGATCAGGTCGTGCACCTTCTGGCCGCCGAATTGACCTTTCTACAATGCGTGGGGCTCTCCAACCTGCGGCCGGCCACAAAGATCGAGCGGGTCGAGGGCCTGCTCCGCCAGTCACCAGACGGACCCCGTGAGCTCCCTGTCAGCTTCCGTGAAGGCCTGCAATGTCGGGGGTCATTCAATGGGGGAGCGGCTTTCAACCTCCGCGCCGCTGTGCACATCGGCTGGCTCGGACGCTTTGCGGAGCATGTTTCCCGGGCCTCTCGGATCGATTTGGAACTGGCGCTGTCCACTCCGTGGGAATGGATGGCTTTCACGCTGGCAGTCCCTGAAGACCAGCCGGAGATCCGACACACCATCAACTATCTCGTGTGGCCCAACTATCTCCTTCCCGTCGTCGTCCAGGGGCATCGGCGCAAGATCAGAGATGCATTTTCCTCCGTCCTTGAGCGTGTCAGGGGTAACGGAGAAATCGAGCTGGCCAAGGACCTGCACGAAATCCTGGTCGTCCATACTCGCGAATCAGGCCGATACCCTGAATGGTATGCGGATCCATATATCACCCAGTGGGCCGGGGGCGAGGCGGCAACCAGCCGCGCTTGGATTGTGCCGCAAACGCAAAATGGCCGTGCCCTAGCCGAATTCTGGCAAGATCAAGAAGTAGTGAGCCTGCCTTCCCTCGGCTTGGACGCTGAATCCGTCGGTGCTTCCTTCGAAGAGATTCACGCCGCCCTGCGCGGTTCGATGGACGGAGAATCCGCCACGTCGATGCGCGATGCCGCGGGCTCCATCCACCGCTTTATCACCCAGATGTCCTTGGGCGACTACGTGGTGGTTCCATGGGAGGAGGTGCTGCTGGTCGGGCAAGTCACAGGGGATCCTGATCTCGGCACCCTCGAAGGTGCGAAGTTCCTCCGGACGGTGAGTTGGAATGTGACCTTGATAGTCAACGAAAACCTTCCCGCGCAACTCGCCGCCGGCCTCCAAGAAAGCCATGCCGTCACCGACGCCAGCGCCGCATCGCGAGATATCGCCTCGTGGTTCGACAAGGATCAGCCGGCTGGCGATGAACCCGTAGTAGCCAAACCTTCGGTGTCCAGGTCGCAGGAGGCACTGCAACTCGACGCAGCGACGGAGGATTTGAGTTCCAGGCTCCACATGGACCGGGACGACTTGCAGGAACTGGTTGACCTTCTACAGTCCAGGCGCCAGATCGTGCTCTATGGTCCCCCGGGTACCGGCAAGACCTATATTGCCAAGGAATTGGCGCGCCACTTGACCGGCAGGGAACGTACCGCCGATGTTCAAATCGTGCAGTTCCATCCTTCGTACTCCTACGAGGATTTCTTCGAGGGCTACCGCCCCGCCTCAGCCAATGGGCAGGTGGGATTTGAGCTGCAGGACGGGCCGCTACGCCGACTGGCCCGTGTGGCCGGCGAGCCAGGAAACGAGGATAAGCCGTTCTTCCTCATCATCGACGAGATGAACCGCGGCAACCTCGCCAAAATCTTTGGCGAACTGTATTTTCTGCTCGAATACCGGACGGATAGTATCCGGCTTCAATACAGCCCGACCGAGAACTTCATCCTTCCGCCGAATCTCTACATCATCGGAACGATGAATACGGCAGACCGCTCCATCGCCATGGTCGATGCGGCTATTCGGCGTCGTTTCGCGTTCGTGGAACTTCATCCCCAGGACGGGATGATCAGGGACGTGCTGGGCCGGTACCTGATCGCGCAGCAGCGTTCCCCGCTCACCGCTGAGCTGCTGGATAGCCTCAATGAAAAACTGGGTGCGGCCAAACGTGATCTGGCCATCGGCCCTTCCCACTTCATGAGGGATGATGCTGCAGATGCGGCCGGGTTGCGGCGAGTATGGAAATACGAGTTGCTTCCACTGTTGGAGGAATACCACTTTGGTGAACTCTCACGAGACGACGTCCATGCTGCCTTTGGCCTGGATGCCCTGTTGACGTCGATCGGTCGCAGTCTAGAAGACCTGGACGTGAACGTTGACGACGAGGAGTAGTCCTGAGGTTTCCGGGCTTCAGCATGTTGTCCTCGACGAATTGGGAACTACCGGTCCGGTTCTACAACTGGACGACAACGTGCGTGCAACGCTAGACGCCACTGGCCTGGTCACCGCAAAGCCGGCAGTCGGACCTGTTCCGGGGCAGATTGCCGGAACTTCGCGATATTGGGAATTGGTACCCTCTGGGCTCGTCGGTGCCGTGCAAATCGACGACCTATTGGTTGAAGTCAGGCCGAAGGACAAAGTCCCGATCGCCCAACTGCTTTTCCTCCTCGGCTACGCCCATGATCCTGGGTTCCGCCCCGAGAATGTGGACGCAACCGAGACAGCGGATTTGTGGTCGGTCTTCGGTGAGACCCTGGCACGCTTGGCCGAGCGGGCCACCCAACGAGGTGTCCTGCAGGGGTACGTAACCCTTGAGGAAACGCTGCGCACCGTGCGGGGCCGCATCCGCATGTCCGACCAGCTGACTCAGCGCCCTGGACAGTCCTTTCCCATTGAAGTGACCCACGACGACTTCACCATCGACATCGTGGAGAACCGGATTCTGCGCGCAGCGGCCCGGCGCATGTTGGCTGTCCCTCGAATACCTGCCGAAATCCGTCGGAGATTGATGCACCTCGATCATCGTCTTGCCGACGTCGCGGTGCTCACTAATACCCGGCATTCACCATCGTGGACACTGGGCCGCATGAACCAGAAGTACCTTCCAGCGCTGCGTATTGCGGAAATTATCCTGCGCAACATGGTGGCTGAGACGGCACCGGGCAGATTCTCCGTGGCGTCTTTTGCCGTGGACATGGCAAGGGTTTTCGAGGACTTCACGACCACGGCTTTGACTGAGGCCCTGCACCGGTATCCAGGTCGCACCACCGCCCAATATTCCTGCCACCTTGACGGCCCAAGGACTGACGGAGCTCCACGGATCGTGATGCGTCCCGACATCCTTCACCACATCGAGGACCGGCCTGCGCTGATTTTCGATGCCAAGTACAAGGCGGCCACCACCGGGGGCAGTTATGCAAACGCCGACTACTATCAAATGTTGGCGTACTCAACTGTTTTGGGCTGTATCCCCGCATGGCTGCTCTATGCGGGCCCCGGGTTACCGCGTAGTCGCAAGGTCATCGGGGCGACGATATTCATCACCGAATATCCCATCGATATCGGGCGGCCGCCCCGCGAGCTCCTCGCTCGCTTCGATGCGCTTGTCGGCTCCGCCATGGCCATGATTGAGCAACAACATCAGCCCGAGGTGAGCCGGTTCGATTGATGATCGGTTCACTATTCCGTTAGCGGTTCATTCCAACCCCAGGGCGGAGATCATCTCCTTTTCCGATACGGCTTCCGGCACCACCACGGCGTCCTTGAGATCGGTTTTCCGCCGCAGTAGCTGGTTCAAGTTCGCATCGAAGGAGCGGATCGATTCGTCAGGGTGGATGGCCAGGGGTAGATAGACATGTACCGGGCGCTGTTGGCCGATCCGGTAGATCCGGTCCGTGGCTTGTGCTTCCTTGGCCGGGTTCCAATGCCTCTCCAAGTGGATGGCGTGGTTCGCGGCAGTGACGGTCAGTCCGGTCCCGGCAGCAACCGGCGACATGATGATGACGCCGAACCCCTCCCGTCCTTGGAAGTCCGCGATGAGTTGTTTACGTGAGGGGGACTTGCCACCGGCCAGGGCCTGGGTGTCTCCATTGATGATGTGGACCCGCACGCCATAGCGTTCTTGAAGCCAGCGGGCCATGAGGCGTTGGAGCATTTTGTCGATGAGGAAGACGATGGCCTTCTCACGGTTTTCTTGCACCTGATCCAGGATGCCGAAGCTCGCCTGTACGCGTGCTGCGGCTTCGGGGGACACCTCGCCGTGAACGGGGCGGATATGGCGGTCGACCGGATGAAGACTAACCGCTTTCAGCCCGTGGAGAGTCTTTAACGCCGCTCCCTTTTTCCCTATCCGGGCCGAGTGGCTGCTCAGTGCTTGGAGATACTTATGTGCCTGCTCCTCCGGCATATGCCGATGGAGTTCGGGTAGATAGTCGACGCCGTCACCTGGCAGGCCACTATGGATCGTCTTCGGAGGCAGGTTGTGGAGATGGTCTTCCTTGATCCGCCGGAGCATGAACGGGCGGACGTGCTCGGCGAGCCCGCGTCCCTTGTTCAGCTGAGCTTGGGCGCTGGATTCCTCCACCGAGCGTACCCATTCACGGTTGAATTCCGGCCACGTACCCAGCAGTCCCGGTTGTGCGGTATCCATCAGCGACCAGAGATCCTTCAGCCGATTTTCCACGGGGGTTCCGGTACAGATCAGCTTGAATGAGGCCTTGAGCCCCTTCGCTGCCCGGGCTGCCAGCGTCTCCGGATTCTTCGTTTTCTGCGCTTCGTCGAAGATCACTGCACCCCATTCAACCTGCCCCAGTGAAAGCTGGTAGGACGCCAGAGTCTCGTAGGTGGTGATGACCAGTCGGCCGGGCTGGTCCAGCCGGTCTTCGCCAGCCTGCGGGCCCACGGCGAGGGAAAGCGTCAGGTCTTCCTCGGAAAGCATTCCGTCGGCATCGAGCAGAGAGGCACTCGCCGCGCTCTCTCGCTGTGCTCCGCGGTATTTGAACCGGTTCAGGTCCTCACTGGCTTGGAGCACCGCCACGTCGTTGAAGGGAGATCGGGTAAAGGTCTCCGATATTTCATCCTTCCAATTGTCGATGAGAGAAAGTGGCAAAACCGCTAATGTGGGCCGTGGCCGGCTACCCCTGCGTTGTTCCAGTTCCATCATTTCCCGGACGGCAACCAAGGTCATGAACGTCTTTCCCAGTCCCATATCGTCGGCCAGGATGGCCCCTTGAACCCGAGAGGGGTCGTCGCGTTTTCCCGTGAGGGCCGCTGACATGAGACGCACCATCCACTCGATGCCCTGGCGTTGATGCGGGAAGGGTTCCCTGCGAAGCCCCGAATAGGCGATCGGTCGTGGAAGGTCTGCATCCAAGGCGGCAGCTCGCAGCCGCCCGCTGAGCGAGTCGGCTTCATTGATGATGAATCCTACTTGGACGGCGTCTTCGCTCTTTCCCTGTAGGGGTGAGACTGGTTCAAGGAATTTTTGACGTGCCCGGGAGAGCGATGCATCTACTCGCGTGGCGTCACTGATGTCGATCAGATGTTCACCACACGCCGCTACCAAGGAGTTGCCGGAGCGAGCCCGTTCAACTGATTCCTCAACATCAGTGAGTTCGTCCTCGGTTTCAGCCAGTTCCGCCAATATTTCCGGTTCCAGTACCTCATCGGCGTCATCGATCCATTGAATACCGGACTCCGCTGCCTGGTTGAAGGACACCGGCGCCATGACACCGATGCCTTTGACCCGAACGCTGAAGACGCCCTCCATGTCGACTTTTTCAGGATCGATGAAGCTACCGGGTGCCTCATAGAAATCACCGACACGTTCTGCCGGGATGCGGGGGAGTCGATAAATCTCCCGAACCCCGTCCATCTGTTGCTTTTCCAGCAGAATGAGATCGTTGTCGATCCTGACGACATTCTCATCGCGGTCCAAGGCAAGCTGGTGGCGCCGCTGGTTCAGCTCACCGGCGCCATGACCAGTCCCGAGATTTGGGGTCAATGCCAGAGAGCCATCGCCCAGCTCTTCCACGGTGAGTCCTACCTTTTCCGGCGTACTCGTTTGGAAACGTTGGAAATAACCAAGATCCAGTGGAAAGGCGACACCTTCCGATGGAGCGTCATCGATGGCGTCGTCGAGATTGTTGGGACGGAAGTTACTGGCCTCACGTTGCGCTTTCTGTAATTGAGCGATCAGCCGGACGTTGGCGATCTCACCTCGATCGTTTGAGCCCAGGGCCTGGTGGGTTTCGATGGCCTCAAGAGCATGCAGCACCGGGCTGGTCAGCCTGTATCGATTGTCGCCAACCTGGAGAAAGGCACCAGCCCGGGTATAGGGCTCCGGGTGCTCTCCCCGCAAGGCCCGCACCGAGATCCCAAAGGCTGCGGAGGTGGTGTTGCTTCGCCGGTCAACACTGAATTGTTCAGAAAAAGTCGGAGGCAGGGCAAGAACTTCTGCGACATCTTCACCGAGTCGGGCGATGTCTTCCGTCGAAACCGAAAATCCCATTCCCGGGAGCCGGAGGGCAATACCCGCTTCTTCCAGCATGGACAAGACAATGAACTGGTCTGCGAGCGTGGCGGTACCGCCACCGGCTTCCAGGATCGCCAGGCTCTCTTGGTTCGTCGTCCATGCCGCCCCGGACTCATCCATCTGGACCTCAAGGCCGGCCGGGACTTGTGAAGCCACCTTCGTGGGGCCGGAATCCGTCCCACTCTTGCGTCGCCTGATTCTATCGAGCAAGCCCATCTGGTCCTCCTTTTTTCGGCTCCCTACGAGTCACGATTTGGCTGGGCGTCTGATGCCGAACCGCACGGCATAGTTTCTGTAGGTGTGGGCATCGAGAAGTTGCTTTTCGGGCAACCAAATATCGTGGTGAATCAGGAAGTCCATGGCCTTGTTCTGCCAGAAACCACTCTCGGAGCCATGATGGCTGATAGCGATGTAGTTGTCTGAATCACCATTCAGTTTATGGAAATCGCTTGGTACTACAGTACGCAGAAAATCCGGCGTAAAGCTGGCCTTCCGACGGTCGCTTAGGGAGCCAGCGGGTTTTCCGACATATACCCAAAGCTTGAATACGTGCGAGCCTTCCACCAGATGGAAATCGCCGCAATCCACGAAGATGATGGATTTTTGCGAGTCCTGTTTCAGCATGGCAATATCCGAGCGCAGCGACTTCCCCAGTCGCTCATGAACGTACTGGTGCGCTTGATTGCCGAGGATCAGCCGGGTCTCTTTGATCAGGCCCAGCCCGAGAAGTCCCTCGAGGAAGGCCTTCCGTCCGGGGAACATGCGTTGGAGATCTTCTTGGCCGGAACGGATCCCGTATTCTTCAACGGCTGCCAGGAACAGGCCCAGGTCCTGGGCACTAAGCCACGATTTGACGCGGTCGATGCACGACTGGGGGAGGGGTTTCCACCATTCGAACCAGTCCCTGGTGTGTTCCAGTCGGGGATCCTTGGCGATGGTCAGGATGGTATCGAGCCAGGCTGGGCCAGGTTTCTGGACCTTATCGGCCATGGCCTGAAGGATCTTATGTCCGAAATATCCATCCTGTACCGGGGCCTTATACACCGATGGCCGCGTCAACTCGGTCAGGAAGTCATGATCGGCGGTGGGGTCTGCCTCGTGGATCTGCTGGATGTAGTACCACAAGCGGATTTGTTCACCGTAGTCACCACCGTCGAAGCCGGGCAGCCCAGCCTCGTCCAGGAAATCCTCCAGTTTTCTCCCGTTCCGGATCAGGGCCCGGGCGACGGTTTCCGGTCCCGAGGGGTCGAGGACCAGATCAGCATGGCTACGGACGTACTCAATGGCGTCGCGACGTGTTGGTTTAGATTCAAGCTGGGCAACAGCGCTGGTGATCAAGCTGCTCAATGCCGTCAGCAGGCCGGGTTGCCAGTGGTCCAACCGGGTGAAATAGCGCAGATGAATCATCAGCAGCCCTGCCGTGGCCATACGAGAGAGCCGGTGCGGCGAATTGCTGAGCATTTCCAACGGGGCCGTCCGCAACGTGGAAGTTGCCATACGAGGTTCGTCATTCCACAAGGAAATGAATGCCCGCCCCATCTTCCTCTCGGTCAGGGCGGCTGCAATTTCGTCCCCGTCGCCGCGCATTAGGATCTCTCTGGCGCGGACTAGGACACGGGCGATCCCGACCCCTGCATTGGCACTGCGCGATACGTTGGTGGCCCGGATGAGTAGCTGTTCCCAGTCCTCGGCTACTGCCGACCGCGATGAAGGGCTGAACAGTTCCGGCGTCGGGGCAGGCCCAAACATCTACTTGCCAGCCTTGTCGAGACTTTTGCTGATATTGAGCAGATCGTCGGCATCGGGCCGAACAATAGTGAAACGAATATCGATGCGCCGGTTGGCGGCACGATTTTCATCATTGTCCTGCTGAGAGGCGACCGGTCGACTTTGGCCATAGCCCGAAACAGAGAAGAGCAGCTGGCTGCTCTGGTTCTGGAGTTTTTCCAAATTCAACGCGGGCGGCAGTTCCTTATTCCACAGCGACCACAACGAAATCGCCCGGAAGGTGGAAAGGCCCCAGTTTCCCGTACCTTCCAGACCCCTGAACTGAACATTATCGGTATGGCCCTCGACGAAGACCGTGTCGAGGAACTTCATGCGGTCATCGGTCTGAATGCTCTTCGAGATGACGGATCCGATGGACAATGCCACCCCCTTGAATTCGTCATCGATGTCGTAGGAGGCCGCAGCAAATCCGAGTTTCTCGCTGGGAATGCTCAACACCGAATTGTTCTCAGTGATGAGAACGTCAATGCCTCGATCTTTGAGGGTTTTTTGCATCTCCTCCAGCATGTCCTTTCGGACCACTTCCGCTTCCCTGAGCGTGGAGACCTGGTCGTTGAAACGATCTTGCTGAACTTGGACCTTGTCTTGCTGCACGGTCAACTCGTGTTGCTTTTCCGATAGCTGGAGCACCAAGACCACCACCGCCAGGATGAAGATCATGACCAAGGCCGACATCAGGTCGGAGAACGAAATCCAAAATGACTCGCCCTCCTGCTCCGATCCGTTTCGCGGTCTACGCCGTGTGAACGCCATTCTTCACACGCCCCTTCAACTCGTCGATGTCCTCCAGAGTGTTTTCCAGAGCTTGTGCGATATTGAGCATCTTGGCTGCGTAGGCGTGGCTCTGGGTGTTCCATTCCTCGAAACGTTTTTGCGTGTGCTCAGATACGGCGGTCGAATACTCATTAAGCCACCCACGCATGGAGTTCTGTGTTGCTTCCAATCGAGTCGACAGGCCGTTCGTGAGGTCTTCGAATTCTGCGTGAAGGCCCTTCAGATACGAGTTTTGGTGCTGCTCGAGGGCGGTGAACCCGTCTCGCGACGTTGCCGCCGCCTCGGTCAATGACCGGCCAGCCTCCTGCAGGTGAGCGTGCAGTCGTTCCAGCTGTTCGTGCTGCTGGGCAAAGGTATCGGCGATACCTTGCTGACGGTCCACCGTTTGAACCAGTTTTTCGGTGGAGGAATCCAGCAGCTCGGCTGAGGCCGCCGTCCGCTCACCGATAGTCGAAGAGGCGTCGGTGAAGGCTTTCGCCGATTTTTCAAGATCTTGTGACGCACTTTGCAAGTGTTGCGAGGAAGTTTTCATCGTCAGACCGGCCGCATCAACAGTTTCAGCAAGAATGGCGATCACCTCTTCGGTATGGGTTCGTTGCTGCGACATGGCCAGCATCAACTCCTCCAAACGCTTCTGGGCAGCCTCGGACTGTTCCCCGGTTTTTTCCATGATGCCGTCAACCTTGGACGAAAGCCGTTCCATCATCGTGCTGAATTCACCGCTCATGGCCCCCAAGGATTCCCCGACGTTGGTGGCGGCTTCCCCCATTTGCTGTGCCTGGCGATTGCCGATGTCCTCAAAGGAGGACGCGAACTTTCCCACCAGGTGCTCGAAGACCTCGCTTGACTGCTTCGATGCCGATTCGCTGATCTGTGCCATGGCCGGAGTGACGGACGATTCGAGGGCAGCTGTTACCGCCGCCTGCATATCTTGGGAAAGGCCGGTTACGGCTCGTTGCAGCTCGACACCGATCTTTTCGTGAAGCTCCTGTAAAGCAGTATTCGAGTCCACAGAATTGCGCTCGATCTCTATGAGAGACCGTTCAGCCGTATGCCGGCTAAAAAGATGATCGATCCGTTCCTGGATCTTCTTGACGTCCTGGGACACCTGATTGGCGACATGATTACCCCACATATTTGCCGCCAGGCTGAGAGATACCCCAAGAATCGAGGTGACGAAGGCCAAGGAGGCTCCGGAGATCAGATCTCCGACACCGGACCTTAATTCCGTACTGTCGGCGTCACTTCCCAGGTCTAGCCCCCACAGACCCGCAACCAACCCCACGAAGGTTCCCAACACGCCCAAAGCAGTCAGGGCTGAAGGGAGGAATTTCTGGATGCGGTTGTGCAGTACTTCGCCGGCCAGCGTTTCGGTGTCGAAGAAATATTCGGCGTCTACTGTGTTGAAAAGGCGGCGCCGATCGGGGGATTCGACGAGCGATTCGTCGAATTCCATCCAAGCCTCCGGCGCTGCCCGAGAGGATTCTCGGAGGGCACGGGCAGTGTCCACAGCAGACTGGCGCATGGCAACGAGGTTCTCGTCACTCAGCGGGGAAAGGATCGTCTCTAGCTGGCGAATCCTTTGGCGAGCTTTCTTTTGTCCGCGTCTGAGTGAATAACCGAACCAGGTAAAGCATCCGGCCAAGACTAGGACGAAGCAGATTAGCACCCAGAATGCCACCGGGGTCAGGTCTAGGCCCAAGAGATTGATGGTGCTGGCAGAGTGATTTTGGGCTGCACTAGGCAACATGATGTTTCCCCCCATAAGCGCTACCAAGCAACATCAGGTGAACTAGGCAACGTCGTCAACAAGTCAGTGTTTGAACTATACGCCTGGGGTCGCGTACCTGATAATTCGAAGAAGGGAGGTCAACGCCGAGTTCAAGACCCTCGATGTCGGCGATATTCTTCCCTTCGCGGTCGTTGATTTCAGCAACCCCGTCAAACGGTCGAACCGGCGGGCTCGGAAGGTGACGAAAGCCACGGGTCACATCCAGTCACTACTCAAGGGGGAGCAAGGGACAGTCGTCGTCCTGTGGTAATTTTGGTCGAGCAGTCACCCTTTAAATTCCGTCCAGTGAGGCGGGGAAGGAGGCGGCATCATGGAAAACTACGGCGCCACCGACAAGACCGGGCCCACCGGTCCCACCAGCGTTCGCATAGTACTTTCAGAAGCCGACATCTCGCGTGCGCTCACCCGCATCGCCCATGAAATCATTGAAGCCAATAAGGGCACCGAGGACCTGGTCTTGCTCGGCATCCCCACCCGCGGCTTCCCCTTGGCGCAGCGACTCGCCGAACGCATTGCCCGTGCCGAACCGAGCACCAATCCAGCAGCGATCACCGGTCAACTCGATATCACCATGTACCGGGACGATCTGCGCCATTCCACCACCCGCACGCCACTGCCCACGAAACTGCCGGCCGGCGGCATCGACGGCAAGGTCGTGGTCCTGGTCGACGACGTGCTCTACTCGGGGCGAACCATCCGCGCAGCCCTGGACGCCCTCTCCGATCTGGGCCGACCACGGATCGTGCGCCTGGCAGTGCTGGTGGACCGGGGCCACCGCGAACTACCGATCCGTGCCGACCATGTGGGCAAGAACCTGCCCACCGCCTCCTCCGAAAAGGTGAGGGTCCGCCTGGGTGAATTGGACAGCGCCAACGGTGAACCAGTGAACGACGTCGTCATCGAGTCCCGCGCATGAGGCATCTGCTCTCCACCGCCGACCTGGCCCGCGCCGACGCCATCCGGGTCCTGGACATCGCCGAGGACATGGCCGCCGTGGGCACCCGTGAGGTCAAGAAGTTGCCCGCTTTGCGCGGACGCACCATCGTGAACCTGTTCTTCGAGGACTCCACCCGCACCCGGATCTCCTTCGAAGCCGCCGCCAAACGGCTCTCGGCCGATGTCATCAACTTCTCCGCCAAGGGTTCCTCGGTCTCCAAGGGAGAATCCCTGAAGGACACCGCACAGACGTTGAAAGCCATTGGTGCCGATGGGGTGGTCATCCGCCACGGTTCCTCCGGCGCCCCGGCCCGGTTGGCAGCCGCCGGCTGGATCGATGCCCCCGTGGTCAACGCCGGAGACGGAACCCACGAACACCCCACCCAGGCCCTGCTGGATGCCTTCACGCTGCGCAACCATTGGGCGAAGGTCCAGGGCGTGGAATCCACCGGCACGGACCTGACCGGGATGCGGGTGGTCATCGTCGGAGACATCCTGCATTCGCGGGTGGCCCGCTCGAACCTGTGGCTGCTGCGCACCCTGGGGGCCGAGGTCACCCTGGTCGCACCACCCACCCTGCTGCCGGTCGGCGCCGCCGCCTGGCCGTGCACCATCAGTTACGACCTCGACGCCACCCTGGCCGCGGGGGCGGATGCGGTGATGATGCTCCGGCTCCAGGCCGAACGCCAGCACGCTTCCTTCTTCCCCAGCACCCGCGAATACTCCCGCATCTGGGGGTTCGACGACGCCCGGCTGGCGGCACTGGATGCCCAGCCCGGCCGCGAGACGATCATCCTGCACCCCGGACCGATGAACCGCGGGTTGGAGATCTCCTCCGCCGCCGCCGACTCACCCCGCTCCACCGTGCTGGAACAGGTCAGCAACGGAGTCGCCGTGCGCATGGCCGTCCTGTACCTCCTGCTTTCTGCGGACCCGCAGCAACCGGGCTCCCTCTGAGAATCGAGAATCACATGAGCACCACCACCTACCTCATCCGTGGGGCGAGCCTCGTCGGCGGGGAAGCCTCCGATCTGCTGCTGGTCGACGGCCGCATCGCCGCCCTCGGCGCCGACGCGGGAACCCACGACGCAGCAAACACAGCAGAAGTCATCGAAGCAACCGGCCTGATCGCCCTGCCGGGCATGGTCGACCTGCACACCCATCTGCGCGAACCCGGCCGCGAAGACGCAGAAACCGTCGAAACCGGCACGCGGGCGGCGGCCCGCGGCGGATTCACTGCGGTGCACGCCATGGCCAATTCCACTCCGGTGGCCGATACCGCGGGCGTCGTGGAACAAGTCCATAATCTGGGTCAGCGCAGCGGCTGGGTCGACGTCCGCCCCGTCGGCGCCGTGACCGTCGGGCTCGCCGGGGAACGACTTTCAGAGATCGGGGCCATGGCCGATTCGAGGGCCCGCGTCAGGGTCTTCTCCGATGACGGGATCTGTGTTTGGGATCCGGTGCTGATGCGCCGGGCACTGGAATACGTGAAGGCCTTCGACGGGGTGATTGCCCAGCATGCCCAGGAACCCCGGCTGACCGAGGGCGCCCAAATGAACGAAGGGGAGGTCTCCGCCGTCCTGGGTCTGGCCGGCTGGCCGGCGGTGGCCGAGGAATCGATCATCGCCCGCGACGTCCTCCTGGCCCAGCATGTCGGGTCCCGGCTCCACGTCTGCCACGTCTCCACCGCCGGGTCGGTGGAAATCATCCGCTGGGCCAAATCCCTGGGCATCAATGTCACCGCCGAAGCGACCCCGCACCACCTGCTGCTCACCGACGAAATGGTGCGCAGCTACGACCCCGTCTACAAGGTCAACCCGCCGCTGCGCCGCGAAGCCGATGTCATGGCGTTGCGGGCCGGTCTGGCCGACGGGACCATCGACATCATCGGCACCGACCACGCCCCGCACCCCTCGGAGGCCAAGGATTGCGAATGGGCGCAGGCAGCCATGGGGATGACCGGGCTGGAAACGGCGCTCTCGGTCGTCCAACACACCCTGGTGGAAACCGGGATGATGACGTGGGCGGATGTCGCCCGCATCACCTCGACCACCCCGGCACTGATCGGCCGGCTGGTCGACCAAGGCCGGCCGCTGGCGCTCGGGGAACCGGCCAACCTGATCCTCGTGGACCCGGCAGCACGCTGGACGGTGGACCCCACCACCATGTCCACCAAGGGCAGGAATTCGCCGTTCGCTGGGATGGAACTGCCCGGCAGCGTGCGCGCCACGTTCTTCCACGGCCACCCCACCGTCCTGGACGGCGCCTTGGCCACCCCTCGGCCCTATACCGGAGTCCCAGCATGAGCGAATACGTCCCCTACCTCATCGGCCTGGTCGTGATCGCCGCCGTCGCGATCCTGCTGATGCGCCTCGGCTGGCGTCACCGCCAAGGCCGCCAAGCAGATATCACCGCCCCCGTGGCAACCCCGGCAGCATTGGGTGAGCCGCTGGCCGAAGCCGTCGGCCAATACGTGTGCACCACCACGGCGGGGGACTGGTTGGACCGCATCAGCGTCCACGGTCTGGGCATGAAATCCAACGCCGAACTCTCCCTGCACCCCGAGGGCGTCCTGTTCTCCCGCAGCGGAGCCCCCGAGGTGTTCATCCCCGCCGCCGACCTGGAATCGGTCCGCAGGGAATCCGGAATGGCCGGCAAATTCGTCGAATCCGGTGGCCTTCTGGTCCTGGGCTGGCGACTGGGAGAGCACGACGTCGACACCGGCTTCCGACCCCGCGCCGCCGAGGATATGGCCACCCTGGTCTCCGCAGCAGAAACATTGATCCCCGAACACGGCGCCCCCGCGCCCACCGATGACCGCACAGCACCGAAGAAGGACAAGCCATGAGCGTCAACACCACCCCCGAACCGGCAGTACTGGTCCTGGAGGACGGCCGGATCTTCCGCGGCCGCGCCTATGGCGCCGGCGGCACCACCGTGGGAGAGGCAGTCTTCACCACCGGCATGACCGGCTACCAGGAGACCCTCACCGACCCCTCCTACGCCCGCCAGCTCATCGTCCAGACGGCACCCCATATCGGCAATACGGGAATCAACGCCGAAGACAACGAATCCGATCGCATCTGGGCTGCCGGCTACATCGTCCGTGACGCGGCCCGCCGCCCCTCCAACTGGCGTTCCGAAGGCACGCTGGACGATGAACTCATCCGCCAGGGCATCGTGGGCATCCAGGGGGTCGACACCCGGGCCATCACCCGGCACCTGCGCGAACGCGGGGCCATGAAGGCGGGCATCTTCTCCGGGGCCGACGCCGGCGCCACCGATGCAGAACTTATCGCCCGGGTCGCCGAACAGGAATCGATGGAGGGCTCCCAGCTGGCCGAGGAGGTCAGCGTGAAAACCGCCTACACCGTCGAACCTGCCGACTACGGTTGGCAGGGCGAACCGCGGTTCACCATTGCCGCCATCGACCTGGGCATCAAATCCACCACCCCCGAACGGCTGGCCGAGCGGGGACTGCGCGTGCACGTGATCCCCGCGACCAGCAGCTTCGAGGACATCACCGCGTTGAATCCCGATGGCGTGTTCATCTCCAACGGCCCCGGTGACCCGGCCACCGCCACCAACCAGGTCGAAACGCTGCGCCGGGTGCTCGACGCACGGATCCCGTACTTCGGCATCTGCTTCGGCAACCAGATCCTGGGCCGGGCGCTGGGCTTCGGGACCTATAAGCTGCGCTACGGGCACCGCGGCATCAACCAGCCGGTCATGGACCTGTCCACCGGGAAGGTGGAGATCACCAGCCAAAACCACGGCTTCGCGGTCGACGCGCCCCGCGGGGGCGCCTTCCAGGCCCCCGAGCAGAAATACGGTCGCGTCGAAGTGTCCCATGTCTCCTTGAACGACGACGTCGTGGAGGGGCTGCACTGCCTCGACCTTCCGGCGTTCTCCGTCCAATACCACCCCGAGGCGGCGGCCGGACCCCACGATTCCGCCTACCTCTTTGACCGTTTTTTTGACCTGATGGCCGCCAACGGCGCCCAGTCCACGAACTCCAAGGAAGAGAACTAATGCCCAAGCGCGAAGACCTCAAGTCAGTCCTGGTCATCGGGTCGGGCCCGATCGTCATCGGACAGGCCGCCGAATTCGACTACTCCGGAACCCAGGCCCTGCGCGTGCTGCGCGAGGAAGGCCTGCGGGTCATCCTGGTCAACTCGAACCCGGCCACCATCATGACCGACCCGGAGTTCGCCGACGCGACCTACATCGAACCCATCACCCCCGAGGTGGTGGAAAAGATCATCGCCAAGGAACGCCCCGACGCCATCCTGCCGACCTTGGGCGGACAGACCGCCCTGAACACTGCCATCGCCCTGGATAAGTCGGGGGCACTGCAGCGCTATAACGTCGAACTCATCGGCGCGAACATCGAGGCCATCGAACTCGGCGAGGACCGCGAGAAGTTCAAGGGTGTCGTCGAACGCTGTGGTGCCGAGTCGGCGAAGTCCATCATCGTGCACTCCATGGACGAAGCTTTTGCCGCCGTCGAGGAACTGAACTACCCCGTCGTCGTCCGCCCGTCCTTCACCATGGGCGGCCTGGGCTCGGGGATGGCCTATAACGCGCAGGACCTGCGCCGTATCGCCGGTGCCGGCATCCAGTACTCACCAACCTCCGAGGTGCTCCTGGAGGAGTCCATCCTGGGCTGGAAGGAGTATGAGCTGGAAATGATGCGCGACGCCAACGACAACGTCGTCGTCGTCTGCTCCATCGAGAACTTCGACCCCGTGGGCGTGCACACCGGTGACTCCATCACCGTCGCCCCGGCCATGACGTTGACCGATCGCGAATACCAGAAGCTGCGCACCATCTCGATCGCGGTCATCCGCGAGGTCGGGGTGGACACCGGCGGCTGCAACATCCAGTTCGCGATCGAACCCGACACCGGCCGGGTGGTCGTCATCGAAATGAACCCGCGCGTCTCCCGTTCCTCCGCGCTGGCCTCGAAGGCCACCGGTTTCGCGATCGCCAAGATCGCCACCAAGCTCTCCCTCGGCTACACCCTGGACGAGATCCCCAACGACATCACCCGCAAGACCCCGGCCAGCTTCGAACCGGCGCTGGACTACGTCGTGGTGAAGGTCCCGCGGTTCGCCTTCGAGAAGTTCCCGGCGGCGGATCCGACCCTGACCACCACCATGAAGTCCGTCGGGGAGGCCATGGCCATCGGCCGCAACTTCACCGAGGCCCTGCAGAAGGCGCTGCGTTCGCTGGAACAGCGCGACGCCCAGCTGCAGTTCACCACACCGAACGCGATGGACGTGCCCGGCCTGCTCGAACGCAGCCGGGTCGGCACCACCGGCCGGCTGGCCATGGTCCAGCAGGCACTGCTGGGCGGGGCGAGCATCGAGGAAACCTACGAGGCCACCGGGATCGACCCCTGGTACCTGGACCAGCTGGTGCTCATCAACGAGATCGCCGAACAGATCCGGGAGGCCGGCTCCCTCACCGAGGACGTGCTGCGTCTGGCCAAACGCCACGGTTTCTCCGACGAGCAGATCGGCGCGCTGACCCACACCCCCGAGGCAGTGGTCCGCGGGGTGCGTCATGCCCTGGGCGTGCGCCCCGTCTATAAGACGGTCGATACCTGTGCTGCCGAATTCGCCGCCTACACCCCGTACCACTACTCCTCCTACGACGAGGAGTCCGAGGTCGAGGTGCATGAGAAGCCCTCGATCATCATCCTGGGCTCGGGACCGAACCGGATCGGCCAGGGAATCGAGTTCGACTACTCCTGCGTCCACGCCACCATGGCGTTGCGGGAGGCCGGACACGAGACGGTCATGATCAACTGCAACCCCGAAACGGTCTCCACCGACTACGACGTCTCCACGCGGCTGTACTTCGAGCCGCTGACCCTGGAGGACGTGCTGGAGGTCATCCACGCCGAGGAGGCGACCGGCGGGGTGCTGGGCGTCTTCGTCCAGCTCGGCGGGCAGACCCCGCTGAAGCTGGCCCAGGAACTGGCCGACGCCGGGGTCCCGATCCTGGGCACCTCGCCGGAGGCGATCGACCTGGCCGAACACCGGGGTGCCTTCCAGCAGGTCCTGGACGCCGGAGGGCTCATCGCCCCGAAGAACGGCACCGCAGTCTCCTTCGAGGATGCCAAGCGCATCGCCGACGAGATCGGCTACCCGGTCCTGGTCAGGCCCTCCTACGTGCTGGGCGGCCGCGGCATGGAAATCGTCTACGACGAGCCGAACCTCGCCCGGTACATCGAACACGCCACCGAGATCACCATCGACCACCCGGTGCTGGTGGACCGTTTCCTGGAGGATGCCATCGAAATCGATGTCGACGCCCTCTACGACGGCACCGACATCTACGTGGGCGGCATCATGGAACACGTGGAGGAGGCCGGCATCCACTCCGGTGACTCCGCCTGCGTGCTGCCCCCGATCACCCTGGGCACCGAGGTCCAGGCCCGGGTGGCCGAAGCCACGCTGGCCATCGCCCGCGGGGTGGGGGTCCGGGGGCTGATCAACATCCAGTTCGCCCTGGCCTCCGACGTCCTCTACGTCATCGAAGCCAACCCACGGGCCTCCCGCACGGTGCCGTTCGTCTCCAAGGCCACCGGCGTGCAGTTGGCCAAGGGGGCCGCCCTGATCGGGACGGGGGTCTCGATCAAGCACCTGCGCGAGGTCCACCACCTGCTGCCGGCCAGCGGCGACGGATCGCATCTTCCCGACGACGCCCCGGTCTCGGTGAAGGAGGCCGTACTGCCCTTCGCCCGCTTCCGCACCCCCGAAGGCCGGGTCGTCGACTCGCTGCTGGGCCCGGAAATGCGCTCCACCGGCGAGGTCATGGGCATCGACAAGTACTTCGACACCGCCTTCGCCAAGAGCCAGGCGGCCGCGAATTCGCCGTTGCCCACCCACGGACGGGTCTTCGTCTCGGTGGCCAACCGGGATAAGCGCTCCATCGTGCTGCCGGTGAAGCACCTGGCCGATCTGGGCTTCGAGATCGTCTCCACCGGCGGGACCGCCGAGGTCCTGCGCCGCAACGGCATCACCGCCACCGTGGTCCGCAAGGTCCGCGAAGGCACCGAGGACGGGGAAGCCACGATCGCGGATCTGATCACCGACGGCAAGATCGACATGATCCTGAACACCCCCTCGGGAGGCGATGCCCGCGGAGACGGGTACGAGATCCGGGCGGCCGCGACCTCGGTCGGCACCCCGGTAATCACCACGGTGGCCTCCTTCGGGGCGGCCATTCAGGCGATCCAGGCGATGCGCCAGTTCGAATGGTCGGTCACCTCCCTGCAGGAGCACGCCGAACGGCTCAACGACTCCCGCCAGGGGGCCTGAGCCGTGAGTGCACCGCACGACGCCGGCCGGGAGCCTTTCGGCTCCCGGCTGGCCCGGGCCATGGCCGTGCACGGTCCGCTCTGCGTGGGGATCGACCCGCATCCGGGGTTGCTGGCCGACTGGGCGTTGACCGACGATGCGGCCGGGGTGGAACGATTTGCCCTCTCGGTGGTGGAGGCCCTGGCCGGAGAAGTCGCCATGGTCAAACCCCAGGTCGCCCTGTTCGAACGCCACGGGTCGGCCGGAATGGCCGCCCTGGAACGGACCCTGGCTGCATGTTCGCAGGCCGGGCTGCTGTCCCTGGCCGATGCCAAACGCGGGGATATCGGCTCCACCATGGCCGCCTATGCGGACGCCTGGCTGCGCGATGGGTCCCCCCTGGCCGCTGATGCGGTGACGCTGAGCCCCTATCTGGGGTTCGGGTCGCTGCGTCCGGCCCTGGAGGCCGCCGCCGCCAGCGGCCGCGGGATCTTCGTCCTGGCGCTGACCTCCAACCCCGAGGGGGCCAGCGTCCAGCATGTCGGCGGGGCCGCCTCGGTGGCGCGGGGGATCGTCGAGGCCACGGCCCGGGAGAACCAGGGGGCGCAGCTGGGCTCCACCGGGTTGGTGATCGGGGCGACCGTCGGCCCGGCCCTGGAGGAACTGGGGATCGATCTGGCGGCCAGCCAGGCCCCGATCCTGGCCCCGGGGCTGGGGGCACAAGGAGCCACGCCGGAGGATTTGCGGGCGGTGTTCGGCGCGGTCTGGGACCAACTGGTGCCCACCTCCAGCCGCGACATCCTGCGCCATGGACCCGATATCGCGACGCTGCGCAGGGCCGCCATCGACGTCCAGGACTCCTTGCGCGGTTGAGTCGGCAGGCCTGCGACCATTGCGCCTGGTCCCAGGGTTCGCTAGGTTCGGATCACATCGTCACTAGGCACGTTCGGTTCCCGGTGACGACCGATTCCTAGTCGGCAGGGGATTACGCTATGGTTTTGAAGTCATTATCGGAGGAAGACCGTGCGAAGGCGAGGGCCAAGGCCCTGGTCTCGCGGACCCGCCGAGCCGAGGTGAAGAACAGCTTCGGCCGCGGCGAGTTGCCCATTGCGGAGCTGCTCGAGCTGGCCCGCAGCGATGAGGCGGTCGGACGCCTCCGCGTTGCGGATCTGTTGGAGTCGGTTCCCGGGATCGGTTCGGTCAGGGCCGCGGCGCTGATGGAACGCATCGGCATCTCGGCGAATCGCCGGTTGCGCGGCCTGGGACGTAAACAGCAGGCGGCGCTGCGGTCCCACTTCGACGACACGCCGCCACACGCAAAAAAGTAACAAAGGACACCATGCCGGCTTCCAGCCACCCGCCAGTCACCGTCCTCGCCGGCCCCACAGCAGTGGGCAAGGGGACCGTTTCCACCTACATCCGTGACCACTACCCGGAGGTGTGGCTCTCCGTTTCGGCGACGACACGCGACCCCCGGCCGGGGGAGCAGGATGGAATCCACTATTTCTTCGTGGGCCCGGACGCCTTCGACGAACTGGTCGGGGCCGGGGACATGCTCGAATGGGCGGTGGTCCACGGACGCAACCGCTACGGGACGATCCGCACCAAGGTCGCCGAAGCCGTGGCCGCCGGACGCCGGGTCCTGTTGGAGATAGACCTGCAGGGTGCCCGCCAGGTGAAGGAGTCGTTGCCGGAGGCGAAATTCGTGTTCCTGGCCCCGCCCAGCTGGGAGGAACTGGTCCGCCGGCTCATCGGACGCGGCACCGAATCGGAGGAGGAACAGCAAAGACGGCTCGATACCGCTAAACTGGAACTCGCTGCCGAATCCGAATTCGACGTCACCATCGTGAACGACGATATTCGGCGTGCAGCCGACGAGCTGGTTTCCCAGATGGGCCTGACTCCGCACCAGCGGTAGTCGGGGCCGACCGGCACCGACGAACACCACACAGAATTTGGAGGCTTCGTGTCTACGAACACCGAAGGCATCATCAATCCGCCGATCGACGAGCTGCTGACCACCACGGATTCCAAGTACGCCTTGGTGATCAACTCGGCCAAGCGGGCCCGGCAGATCAACGCCTACTACTCGCAGCTGCATGAGGGCCTCTTCGAGTACGTCGGCCCGCTGGTCGACACACAGTTGAACGAAAAGCCGCTCTCCATCGCCCTGCGCGAAATCAACGAGGGCCTGCTGCAGGTCAAGCCGCTCGACGCCGACGACGCGCAGTAGCGCCACCCCGTGAAGGCCCAGCAGCGCATCGTCCTCGGAGTAGGCGGCGGGATCGCCGCCTATAAGGTGGCGGGGCTGCTGCGCCTGTTCACGGAATCGGGCCACCGGGTCGACGTCGTCCCCACCGAAGCCTCGCTCCGGTTCGTCGGCAAGGCCACGTGGGAGGCCCTCTCGGGGCGCCCGGTGCGCACCAGTGTGTTCGAGGCCGTGGAGGACGTGAACCATGTCCTCCTCGGCCAGGACGCCGATCTGATCGTCATCGCCCCGGCGACGGCCGATCTGCTGGCCTGCCTGGCCGCCGGGATGGCCAACGACCTGCTGACCAATACGGTGCTGGCCTCCACCGCCCCGATCGTGGTGGCCCCGGCCATGCACACCGGGATGTGGGAGAACCCCGCCACCACCACCAATGTCGCCACCCTGCGTTCGCGCGGGATCACCGTCATCGACCCCGCCGTGGGCCGTTTGACCGGCAAGGACACCGGTGCCGGACGCCTGCCCGAGGCGTCGCAGATCTTCGACGTCGCCCAACGTTTCCTGATCCCCTCCGGGGCCACGGGCCCACGGACCCCCATGGAGGAGCCGACGACGGGGGAGGGACCCCTGGCGGGCCGCACCGTCGTCGTCACCGCCGGGGGCACCCGGGAACCACTGGACCCCGTCCGCTTCCTGGGCAACCGCTCCTCCGGCAGGCAAGGTACGGCCATCGCCCGGGCCGCCCTGGCCGCCGGCGCCACCGTGCGACTGGTCGCCGCCCATCTGGAGACCGAGGTCCCCGCCGGCGTCGAGCTGACCACCGCCTCCACCGCGCTGGAACTACGGGACGCCGTCGCCGAGGCCTGCCAGGGGGCCGATGCGGTCATCATGGCCGCCGCCGTCGCCGATTTCCGTCCCGCCGACTACGCCGGCACCAAGATCAAGAAGACCGGCGAGGACGGGGCCCCCGGCCTGACGCTGGTGCGCAACCCCGACATCCTGGCCTCACTGGTCGAACACCGCCGGGACCACCCCGAGGAGGGCCCGGCCCTGATCGTCGGCTTCGCCGCCGAAACCGGCGACACCGAAAACTCCGTGCTGGAATACGGCCACGCCAAACTCGTGCGCAAGGGCTGTGACCTGCTGGTCGTCAATGAGGTCTCCGCCACGTTGGGCTTCGGCACCGAAGACAACACGGTCACCATCCTGGCCTCCGACGGCGCCGAACCCACCCGGATCGACGGGAGCAAGGACGAGGTGGCCCGCGGACTCATCGCGACGGTGGGGACCCTCCTGAACCGGTAGAGTGATCGGGTGACTTCCCAGAACCCCTCCCTGCGCCTGTTCAGTTCCGAATCCGTCACTGAAGGCCACCCAGACAAGATCTGCGACCAGATCAGCGATGCCATCCTCGATGAGATGCTCGCCCAGGACCCGAATTCCCGCGTCGCCGTGGAAACGCTGGTCACCACCGGTCTGGTGCACGTCGCCGGTGAAGTCACCACGGCCGGATACGTCGAGATCCCGCATCTGGTGCGCAAGACCATCCTGGACATCGGCTACGACTCCTCGGCCAACGGATTCGACGGGGCCCGCTGCGGCGTCTCGGTCTCCATCGGCCAGCAATCCCAGGAGATCGCCGACGGCGTGTTCAACTCCTGGGAACAACGCGAAGGCACCGGCCAGGATCCCCGGGACGCCCAGGGCGCCGGGGACCAGGGCATCATGTTCGGCTATGCCTCCGACGAGACCCCCGTGTTGATGCCCACCCCCATCTGGCTGGCCCAACGGCTATCCGAAAAACTCACCGAGGTCCGCAAGACCGGGGCCCAGCCGCTTCTGCGTCCCGACGGCAAGACCCAGGTCACCATCGGCTACGACGGGGACGTCCCGGTCTCGGTGGAGACCATCGTCGTCTCCTCCCAGCATGCCCGCGAACTCGAACTCGAGGCGCTGCGCACCGATCTGCACGAACTGGTGGTGCGCCCGGTGCTGGCCGGAACCGATCTGGACATCTCCAACACCCGGATCATCCTCAACCCCTCCGGCCCATTCATCATCGGTGGCCCGGTCGGCGATGCCGGGCTGACCGGACGCAAGATCATCGTCGATACCTACGGCGGCTTCGCCCGGCACGGCGGCGGGGCCTTCTCCGGCAAGGACCCCTCCAAGGTCGACCGTTCGGCCGCCTACGCGATGCGGTGGATCGCCAAGAACGTGGTGGCCGCCGGGCTGGCCCGCCGCGCGGAAATCCAGGTCGCCTACGCCATCGGCGTGGCCCGGCCCGTGGGGCTGTACGTGGAGACCTTCGGCACCGAAACCGTGGATCCGCTGAAGATCGCCAGCGCCATCGAGGAGGTCTTCGATCTGCGCCCGCTGGGGATCATCGAGGATCTGGATCTGAAGCGTCCCGTCTATCAGCGCACCGCCGCCCACGGCCACTTCGGCCGCGAGGAACCGGGCTTCACCTGGGAGCAGACCAACCGCGTCGAGGCGCTGCGCCACTACTTCAACCTCTAGGAGGGCCTCGTGGACCGGTCAGCCGCAGAGCCCGAGCAGCCCACGCTGCTGCAGGGCTTCGACGTGCGCCGGCCCCTGCCCACCGGGGTCACCCCGGCGGCCTCGCTGCCCGTGGCCCGGGTCCTGCTCGACACCCAGGTCCCGCATCTGGACCGGCTCTACGACTACCTGGTGCCCGCGGAACTGGAGGCCCGGGCCATCCCCGGGGTACGCATCCGGGCCCGTTTCGGCGGGCAGGAACTGACCGGATATCTCGTGGAACGACTGGCCGAAACCGACCCCGGGGTGAGCTTGCAGCCACTGGGGAAGATCGTCTCCGACGAGGTCGTCCTGCGCCCCGAGGTCCTGCGGCTATGCCGGGCCGTCGCGGACCGCTACGCCGGAACCCTTCCCGATGTCGTCCGCTCCGCCATCCCCCCGCGGATGGCCCGCGTCGAAACCGAGACCAGTGCCGCCGACGCCTCCGATGCCCCACGGGCCGCACTCCCGGCGGCCCCCACCGACGAGGGCCCGCGCGTGACGCCGTCGTCGGTGCCGGAGTACGACGGTGGAGCAGGGTTCCTGGAGTCGCTGGCCGGCGGCGGCGCCCCCCGGGCCGTGCTCAGCGTGATGCCCAACCAGCCGGGGGGCTGGCCTGCCCTGCTCGGCGAAGCGGTGGGAGCCTGCCTGGATTCGGGGCGGGGGGCCCTGGTCGTCGTCCCCGATGCCCGCGACCTGGATCGGGCCGCCGAGACCTTGACCGCCCTGCTGGGCCCGGCGGTCGTCGCCCGGCTCAGCGCCGAGGACGGGGCCACCCCGCGCTACCGGGAATTCCTGCGGATCTCCCGCGGCCAGGCATCGGTGGCGGTGGGGACCCGGTCGGCGGCCTACGCCCCGGTCCACGACCTGGGACTGGTGGTGCTGTGGGAGGACCAGGATTCCAGCCACGCCGAACCACGGGCCCCCTACCAGCACGCCCGCGAAACCCTGCTGCTGCGGTGCCAACTGGCCGGCTGCGCCCTGCTGATGGCCGGGACCTCGCGCAGCGCCGAGGCCCAGCGCCTCGTGTTGACCGGGTGGGCCGCCGAACTGACGGCCCCGCGGGCCCTGTTGCGGGCCCAGGCGCCCCGGGTGGTGGCCAGCTCCGATTCCTTCGAGCAGGAACGTGACCCGGTCCTGCATGCCGCCCGGCTGCCGAAGCTGGCCTGGTCGACGGCGTCGAAGGCGCTGGAGCACGGTCCGGTGCTGGTACAGGTGGCCCGGACCGGCTTCCTGCCGGCCGTGCGCTGTGAACGCTGCCGCGAACCGGTGCGGTGCCCCGCCTGTTCCGGCCCTCTGGGTCTGGATCATTCCTCCGCCGTCCCCGGCTGCCGGTGGTGCGGGGAACAGGCCCCGAACTGGACCTGCCCCACCTGTGGGGGGCGGCGTCTGCGGGCCGCGGCCATCGGGGCCGACCGCACGGCGGAGGAACTGGGCCGGGCCTTCCCCAAGGTCCCGGTCGTCAGCGCCACCGGCGGCCTGCCCCGCCGTCGTGTCCCGGGATCCCCGTCGCTGGTGGTCGCCACCCCGGGGGCCGAGCCGGTGGCCGAGGGCGGCTACGCCGCGGTGCTGCTGTTGGACGGGGACCGCATGCTCGCCCGCGATGAACTGCGCACCGGGGAGGAAGTGCTCCACCGCTGGCTCGCGGCCGCCTCCCTGGGCAGGTCATCACGGGATGGTGGCGTGGTGGTCATCGCGGCGGGGGAGTCCGATCCGGTCCGCGCCCTGGTGCGCTGGGATGCCGCCGGCTATGCCGAACGCGAGCTGAACCTGCGGCGTGAACTGGAGCTGCCCCCCGCGGTGCGCACGGCCTCCCTCTCGGGTCCCGCCCTGGCGGCCGACGCCTTTGCCGAAGCACTCGAGCTTCCCGAATCGGTCAGGCTCACCGGACCGGTGATCGAAGAGGACGGGGTCCACCGGTGGCTGCTGTTCTTCTCCTACGGCCAGGGCGGACCGCTCTGCGCTGAACTGCGCCGGGTCAAGGCCAGGTCCTCGGCCAACCGCGATCCGGTGGTCGCGGTACGCGTCGACCCGCAGGGCCTGCTCTAGTTCTTGCCGGTCAGGAAACCGGTGATCATCCTGGCCGCGGTCCGCGGGCGTTCGTAGTGGATCAGGTGCCCCACCCCGGCGATGACCTCGACCCTGGCCTGCGGGAACCTGGCCGCCAAGGAATACTGCCCCTCGATGGAGCCGAGGTCGTCGAGGGCGCCGACGATCAGCAGGGTCGGCTCCTCCACCTCGGCGGCGACGTCACGGACCGTATCGGTGATCGAGGAGGCGAAGGCCTCCTGCAGGCTGGCCCGGGTGGCGAAGCGGCTGAAATAGCGCCGGTGCTGGTCCACCACATAGGCCTGGGTCCGCGGATCCCCGGAGGTGCCCATCGCGGCCGACATGACATCGACGATCAGCCGGTTGCGCAGCACCGCCAGGCCCAGGCGTTCGGGCAACATCCGACCGGCGGCGTAGTAGCCGGCCGCGACCCGGGAGAAGACGGCCTGGCTGCCCTCCAGCGCCGGTTCGCAGATGGGGTTGATCAGCACCAGCGAGGCGAACCTGCCGGGATGTTCGGCCAGGTAGCGGGAGGCGACGATCGTTCCGAAGGAGTGCCCCAGCAGGACGGCCGAGGCCGGGATCCCCAGCTCGGCGCGCACGGTTTCGATGACCCCCGCCTGGGTGGCCGCGTCGTGGCGGGCGTCGGGGTAGGCCGTGGAATCACCGAACCCGGGCAGGTCGGGAACGATGACGGTGTAGCCGGGAAGGTTGCGCACCAGCAGGTCCAGTCCGTGGTGGTCCCCACGGAACCCATGGATCGCCAGGATGATCCCCTGCGAGGGGCCCCGGGAGGGGTAGGTCCTGACCGCCAGGTCCGAGCCCAGGTGTCGGTGGCGGGTGACCCAGGGGGCGCGGTAGTCGGAAGGGATGTCCATGGGATGAGCCTATCGGCCGCCGGTGCTCATTTAAGCAACCGCCAGGCGGTCCCCTCGTCGATCACCAGATCGGTCATCAGTCGGCCCTCCAGTGCGCCGCGGACGGCTTCGAGCTTGCCCCGGCCGGCGACGATCGCCAGCCGTTGCGGAACCCGGCGCAGGGCGTCGAGCGGGGGACCGGTGGAGCGGTCGTTCATCGAGATCGAGTCGTCACTGCCATCGCGACGGTAGAAGACGGTGGCCACGTCCCCGACCACCCCTTGTTCACGCAAGGCGGCGGCTTCCCGGGCGCTGACATAGCCTCCGCGGTAGATCTGGCTGGGGACCGCGGCGTCGATGGAGCCCAGCCCGAAGACCGCCAAACGGCACTCTGACTGGGTGTCCAGCACGCGGCGGACAGATCGTTCCTGCCACATGGCGGCCCGGGTCTCGGCCCGGTCGAAGAAGGCGGGGACCGGGAACTGTTCCACCCGGGCGGTGAAGGCCGCCCCGAACCTGAAGAGGATCTCGCTGGCATAGGAGATGCCCGTGGTCTGCGGGTTGGCGGCGCCGTTGAGTTGGACGAAGACCGTGTCATGGGTGGGTTTATGCACCAGGTGCCGGCTCAACGCGGTCAGCGTGGACCCCCAGGCCAGCCCGACGGTCATTCCCGAAGAGATCAGCGGTTGGACCACATGGGCCCCGTGGGCGGCCACGCGTTCGAGGACCTCGGCCTCACTGAGAGAACCGTCGGTGGGCACCACATGGGCCCTGACCCCGTATCTGGTTTCCAGGGCCCTGACCAACGACGTGGCCCGGCCGCGCGGGGGATTCAACTCGATCTTGACCAGGCCATTGCGCTTGGCCAGTGACAGCAAGCGGGACACGGTGGACCGGGAGACCCCCAGGTCCCGGGCAATGGCCTCCATGGTCAGTTCCTGGACGTAGTACAGCTGGGCCGCCCGCAGCGCATCGCGTTCGCGCCGGTCACCGGACGTGTGTCGTACGCCATGAACGTTCGGGTCACCGGATCCGTTCTCCGGATCCTCCTCCAGCGGGTCGTACGGCATGATTCCTCCGCTTCCTGCACGTTTGTGCATTCCGATTGACGGCAACGTTCTCCACTGGACAGACTACTGGGCGGTTGCCCGTTCAGGGGCCAACAGTTCCATTTCGCAGCAAAGGACAGATCTAAGTGTCATCCACGCAAGCAGCCCGTCCTGCCGTTTCCCGGTTGTCGGAGAGGCCCCGTGCCCAGGTCCTCATCGTCGGAGGAGGAATCAATGGCGTCGCCACCTTCCGCTACCTGGCCCTGCAGGGCATCGACGTCGCGCTGGTGGAGCGCGGGGACTACTGCCAGGGGGCCTCCGGCGCCTCCTCGCATATGATCCACGGCGGAATCCGGTACCTGGAAAACGGCGAGTTCCGCCTCGTCCACGAATCGGTGCAGGAACGCAACACGCTGCTGGCCATCGCCCCGCACTACGTCAAGCCGCTGCGCACCACCATCCCGATCTTCTCCACCTTCTCGGGGATCCTCAGCGCCCCGGCCCGCTTCCTGACCCACCGCAACGGCAAGCCGCAGGAACGCGGGGCCCTGCTGATCAAGGCCGGCCTGATGATGTATGACGCCTTCGCCGGCTCCGGACGGCTGACCGAACGCCACCGGTTCCACGGCCGTCGCCGGGCCCTGCACGATCTGCCGGCACTGCGCCAGGACGTGAAGTACGCGGCCACCTACTTCGACGCCTCCGTGCACAACCCCGAACGCCTCACCCTCGATGTGCTCCAGGACGGCCTGCGCGCCAACCCGGACTCACGGGCCTCCAACTACGTCTCCCTGGTCAACGAGCACGACGGCGTGGCGACGTTGCGCGACGAACTCACCGGCGAGGAATTCGAGTTCACGGCCCCGGTGATCGTCAACGCCACCGGCGCCTGGGTCGATGAGACCAACCACGCCCTGGGTCAGGACAGCCGGTTCATGGGAGGGACCAAGGGCTCGCATATCGTCCTGGACAGCCCCGAACTGCTCGCCGCCTGCGGCGGCCGGGAGATCTTCTTCGAGCACAGCGACGGACGCATCGTGTTGATCTACCCGATGGGGGACCGGGTCCTGGTGGGCACCACCGACATCGACGCGGACCCGGGCGAGCCGGCACGCTGCACCGAAGAGGAAGTGGACTACTTCTTCGATCTGATCAACCATGTTTTCCCCGAGGTCGCCGTCTCGCGGCAGGAGATCGTCTACCGCTTCTCAGGCATCCGCCCGCTGCCCCGCCACGACGACACCCAGCCCGGCTTCGTCTCGCGTGACTACCGCATCGAAAAGCGATCGGGCGGCCAAGGGTCCACGATGCTCAGCCTGGTCGGCGGCAAATGGACCACCTTCCGGGCCCTGGCCGAACACCTGGGAGGCGAAGTGCTCACGGCACTGGGACGCCCCTCCGGGCCGGATACCAGCGCCCTGGCCATCGGCGGCGGCGTGGACTACCCGCGCAACGACGTCGAACGCGAACAGTGGATCTCCGCCAGGACTTCACGGGCAAGCCGCGACCGACTGGCCGTCCTGCTCGAACGCTACGGTACCCGTGCCGACGAGGTCCTGGAGGCCAGCGGCGAGCAGGACGCCCTGCTGCTGAGCTGCGACGAACTCAGCGTCGACGAACTGGCCCACATGGCCCGCCACGAGCAGGTCGGACGGCTGGTCGACGTGTTCATCCGCAGGACCTCGCTGGCCTTCCGCGGCCTGGTCACCACCGCGCTCATCGACGAATGCGCCGAGGTCCTGGCCCCCGTGCTGGGGTGGGACGCCACACGCGTGGCCAGCGAACGCGCAGAGACCCATCGCGTACTCTCCGAAGAGCACGGCGTCACCTTCTCCCCGGCAGCCGCCTAGGGACCCTCGCCCGACCGTGCCACCGGGCACGGTCGGGCCCCCATTTTTCCGCATCGGCGATCGCCGGGAGCCGGATCACCGCGGGACATCAACTGATGCCCCGCCCCATTCCACACAACGTAGGAGTCAACGATGTCTCTACAAGTCTTCAGTGCGGAAGCACTCGGCACCATGGTGCTGATGCTTCTCGGCTGTGGCGTCGTCGCCAATGCCGTCCTGAGGGGCGCCAAGGGCAATAACGGCAATTTCCTCATGGTCAACTTCGGCTGGGGGCTCGGCGTCTTCGCCGGTGTCTGGGTCGCCGCGGTCTCCGGCGCACACATCAACCCCGCCGTCACCGTCGGCCTGCTGGTCAACCCCAACGTCCACGAGTATGCCCCGGGCGTGGCCATCACGCTGGTGAACACGCTGCTCTACTTCGCCGCCCAGATGATCGGCGCCATCATCGGTGCCGTCCTGGCCTACCTTTCCTATAAGCAGCACTTCGACGCCGAAGAGGACCCGGCGGCCAAGCTGGGCGTCTTCGCCACCGGCCCCGTCTACCGGCATAAGGGCTGGAACCTGCTCACGGAGATCATCGCGACCTTCGTCCTGGTCTTCGTCATCGCCGGTTTCGGACTGACCCCCAACGGACTCGGCCCGCTGGCCGTGGCCTTCCTCGTGGTGGGCATCGGTGCCTCCCTCGGTGGACCGACCGGCTACGCGATCAACCCGGCCCGTGACCTCGGACCCCGGATCGCCCACGCCTTCCTTCCGATCAAGGGCAAGGGACCCAGCGACTGGAGCTACTCCTGGATCCCCGTCGTCGGCCCCCTGGTCGGCGGAGCCTTGGGCGGCGTCTCCGGAGGCCTGCTCTTCTAACGCCTCCGTGCGCACCTCGACCCCGCGGCCAGGACCCATGTCCTAGACTGCCAGCACACGATCGTGTGGTGCGCGTCACGGCATCATCTGCCCCATCACCGGTACTTCGAAGGGAAGCAACCCATGACCAAGAACATCATCGCCATCGACCAGGGCACCACGAGTTCGCGTGCCATCATCTTCGACCACGACGGAGCCATCGTCTCCGTTGGACAGAAGGAACACGAGCAGATCTTCCCCAAGGCGGGATGGGTCGAGCACGACGCCGAGGAGATCTGGACCAACGTCCGTGAAGTCGTCGGCAGCGCCCTGTCCAAGGCGAACCTCACCCGGCACGACATCGCCGCGGTGGGCATCACCAACCAGCGCGAGACCACGGTGGTCTGGGACAAGAACACCGGCAAGCCCGTCTACAATGCCATCGTCTGGCAGGACACCCGGACCCAGGACACCGTCGACGAGCTCTCTGCCGACGGCGGCGGGGACCGCTACAAGGACCGGGTGGGCCTGCCGTTGGCCCCCTACTTCTCGGGCACCAAGATCAAGTGGATCCTGGACAACGTCGACGGGGTCCGCGAACGCGCCGAAGCAGGGGACCTGCTGTTCGGCAACACCGATACCTGGGTGACCTGGAACCTGACCGGCGGTACCGACGGCGGCGTCCACATCACCGATGTCACCAACGCCTCCCGCACCTTGTTCATGGACCTGAAGACGCTGGCCTGGGACGAGGGAATCCTGGCCGATTTCGGGGTCCCGGTCTCGATGATGCCGACCATCAAGTCCTCCTCGGAGGTCTACGGCACGGTGCACACCAACCAGCTGTTGCGCGAGGTCCCCGTGGCGGGCATCCTCGGTGACCAGCAGGCCGCCACCTTCGGCCAGACCGCCTTCAAGGCCGGCGAGGCGAAGAACACCTACGGCACCGGTTGCTTCCTGATCTTCAACACGGGCGAGGAGATCGTGAAGTCCTCCAACGGGCTGCTCACCACCGTGGCCTACCAGCTCGAGGGGGAGAAGCCGGTCTATGCACTGGAGGGCTCGATCGCCGTGGCCGGCTCCCTGGTGCAATGGCTGCGTGACAACATCGGCATGATCTCCTCCGCCGCAGAGGTCGAGGACCTGGCCGCGCAGGCCGAGGACAACGGCGGGGTGTACATCGTTCCGGCGTTCTCGGGCCTCTTCGCCCCCTACTGGCGTCCCGACGCCCGCGGCGCCATGGTCGGGCTCACGCGTTTCGCCAACCGCTCCCATATCGCCCGGGCCGCCATGGAAGCCACGGCGTTCCAGACCCGGGAGGTCCTGGACGCGGTCAACGCCGACGCCGAAGTCCCGCTGACCGAACTGCGGGTCGACGGCGGCATGGTCGCCAACGAGACCCTCATGCAGTTCCAGGCCGATATGCTCGGCGTCCCGGTCGTCCGCCCCGAGGTCACCGAGACCACGGCCCTGGGCGCCGCCTACGCCGCCGGACTGGCCGTCGGGTTCTGGACCGACCGTGATGAGCTGCGCGCCAAGTGGGCCGAGGACAAGCGGTGGGAACCCGAAATGGACCCCACCGAACGCGACCGTCAGATGCGTTTGTGGAAGAAGGCCGTCACCAAGACCTTCGACTGGGTCGACGAGGACGTCCTCTAGGCCCGCCAACCCCTCCACGACCTGCAGCGCGGGGCCGTGACACCCCAGGTGCCACGGCCCCGCCGTGCTGTATACTGGGACCATGTCAGCAGTCCTACGTCCTTCCTAGCCGGGCCCGAACCGTCCGGCTGCCCCTTGGATGCCAAGGGGTATTTTCATGTTCGGTCCTCGTGGGAACCCCGCGGGGACCCCGGCGCGGGCCGGGACTGGATGACCAACCGAATCTGCACTACCAGAAGGCGACCCACCGTGAGCACAGAGGCACCCGGAACCCCGGAGACCGGCACCACCTACAGCTTCAGCGAGCTGGAGGCACGGTGGCAACCCGTGTGGGAGGAACTGGGGGTCTTCACCCCGAAGGACGACGGCAGCGCCGAACGCCGGTATGTCCTGGACATGTTCCCCTACCCCTCGGGCGACCTGCATATGGGCCATGCCGAGGCCTTCGCCATGGGCGACGTGGTGGCCCGCTACTGGCGCCAGCAGGGCTATGACGTCCTGCACCCGATCGGCTGGGACTCCTTCGGCCTGCCCGCGGAGAACGCGGCCATCAAGCGCAACGCCCACCCCGCGGAGTGGACGTATAAGAACATCGAAACCCAGGCGGCGTCCTTCAAGCGCTATGCCATCAGCGCCGACTGGTCCCGACGGATCCACACCTCCGATCCGGAGTACTACCGCTGGACCCAGTGGCTGTTCACCCGCTTCTACGACAAGGGACTGGCCTACCGCAAGGACCACCCGGTGAACTGGTGCCCCAAGGACCAGACGGTGTTGGCCAACGAGCAGGTCGTCAACGGCACCTGCGAACGCTGCGGAACCGCCGTGACGAAGAAGTCGCTGAACCAGTGGTACTTCAAGATCACCGACTATGCCGATCGCCTGCTCGAGGACATGGAAGGGCTCAAGGGCCACTGGCCCGAACGCGTCCTGGCCATGCAGCGCAACTGGATCGGGCGCTCCGAGGGCGCCCATGTCGATTTCGTCATCGAACCCACCGCCGAGGATCCGGCCGACCACCAGGTGACGGTCTTCACCACCCGCCCCGACACCCTCCACGGGGCGACGTTCTTCGTCGTGGCCGCCGACGCCGACCTGGCCGCCGATCTGGTCGCCCCGGAGCGCCGCGCGGAGCTGGCCACCTACCAGGACCAGGTCAAGGCCCTGAGCGAAATCGAACGCCAGTCCACCGAACGCACCAAGACCGGTGTCTTCCTCGGACGCCATGCCATCAACCCGCTCAATGGCGAACGCCTGCCGGTCTGGGCCGCCGACTATGTCCTGGCCGACTACGGAACCGGGGCCATCATGTCGGTGCCCGCCCACGACCAGCGCGACCTGGACTTCGCCCGGACCTTCGACCTGCCCATCCGGGTCGTCCTGGACACCGGAGAAGAGGACCCGGCCTCCAGCGGGGTCGCCACCACCGGCGAGGGCACCCTGGTCAACTCCGGGGAGCTCGACGGGCTGGAGAAGGACGCAGCGATCGCCCGCGCCGTGGAGATCGTCGAAGCCGCGGGAACCGGCCGGCATACGGTGAACTACCGGCTGCGCGACTGGCTGCTCTCACGCCAGCGTTTCTGGGGGACCCCCATCCCGATCATCCATTGCCCGGACTGCGGCGAGGTCCCGGTCCCGGACGACCAACTGCCGGTCCGTCTGCCGGATGACCTGCGCGGGGAACAACTGGCCCCGCAAGGCACCTCCCCGCTGGCTGCTGCCACCGACTGGGTCAACACCACCTGCCCCTCCTGCGGTGGTGCCGCAATGCGCGACACCGACACCATGGACACCTTCGTGGACTCCTCGTGGTATTTCCTGCGCTTCCTGTCCCCGGACTACACCGCCGGACCCTTCGACCCGGACACCGCCAACGCGTGGATGCCGGTGGGGCAGTACGTCGGCGGGGTGGAGCATGCGATCCTGCACCTGCTCTACGCGCGGTTCTTCACCAAGGTCATCCACGATCTGGGACTCATCGAGGCCACCGAGCCCTTCGCCGCCCTGCTGAACCAGGGCCAGGTCCTCAACGGCGGCAAGGCCATGAGCAAATCCTTGGGCAACGGGGTGGACCTGGGCGAACAGCTCGACAAGTACGGGGTCGACGCCGTGCGTCTGACCATGATCTTCGCCTCGCCCCCGGAGGACGACGTCGACTGGGCGGATGTCTCCCCGGCCGCCGCCGGGAAGTTCCTGGCCCGTGCCTGGCGCCTGGCCCAGGATGTCGACAGCGAACCGGGGGCCGATCCGGCCACCGGCGACCAGGGGTTGCGTACCGTCACCCACCGCGCCGTCGCCGAAGCCGCCGAACTGCTGGATTCGGGCAAGTTCAACGTGGTGGTGGCGAAGCTGATGGAAATGGTGAACGCCACCCGCAAGGTCATCGATTCCGGGGTCGGTTCCTCCGATCCGGCAGTGCGCGAGGCCGCCGAAGCCGTCGCAGTGATCCTGAGCTTGTTCTCCCCGTATACCGCCGAGGACATGTGGGAGCAGCTGGGCCATGGCCCCTCGGTCGCCAACGCCGGCTGGCCGACGGTCGATCCGGCCCTGTTGGTCCAGGACACGGTCGTGGCCATCGTGCAGATCAAGGGCAAGGTGCGCGATCGCCTCAGTGTCCCGGCGGATATCAGCGAAGAGGACCTGCGGGCCCTGGCCCTGGCTTCGGAGCCGATCCAACGGGCCCTGGACGGGCGCGAACTGCGGACCGTGATCGTGCGGGCCCCGAAGCTCGTGAACCTCGTTCCGGTCTCCTAGGGTAGGGACATGCCTTCAGCCCCGCGCCGGGGCGACCCCACGGCCCAGCCCCCGGGTCGTTCCCCCGGCTTCCTCGAACGGTTGCTTCCCCGCGATCGGCGCCACCGGGCGCGGGGGAGGAGCGGTCCGCGTACCGCGGTGGTGACCGATACCGCTTCGGCCATCCCCGCCGCCTGGGCCCAGGAGCACGCCGAACATCTGCGCGTCCTGCCCCTTCCCGTGATGATCGACGGACAGATCTACACGGAAGGACTGGACGACGTCGAGACGGCACTGGCAATGGCCTTGGCCACCGGGGCCTCCGTGCAGACCTCCCGTCCCGCCCCCGGCGCCTTCCAACGCACCTATGAATCCCTGGCCGCCGCCGGCTTCGAGAGGATCTACTCGCTCCATCTGTCCCAAGGTCTCTCCGGAACCGTGGACGCGGCCTGTTGGGCGGCGGAGCAGGTCGAGGTCGAGGTCACCGTGATGGACACCAGGACCGTGGGGTTGGCCCAGGGACTGGCCGTCATGGACGCCGTGTTGGCCGCCGAGGCCGGGGCCGGCGCGCAGGAACTGGAAGCCGGGGTCCGGCGGGCGCAGGACCATGGGCTGTACTTCGTGGTCCCCAGCTTGGAACAGCTACGCAAGGGCGGGCGGATCGGCGCCGCGGCAAGCATGTTCGGCACCCTGTTGGCGGTCAAGCCCCTGCTGGCCATCGAGAACGGGCGCATCGGAGTGCACGAGAAGGTGCGCACCATGCCGCGGGCCATGTCCCGTCTGGTGGAGATCTCCCGCGAGGAGGCCGCTGCCGCGCCGGCCGGGGCCCGGATCGCCGTGCACTACTTCGGCAACCCCGATCAGGCCCACGAACTGTGTGCCGAGCTGGAAAGCTCCAGTGTCGGCGATGTCCTGTGCGAGCCGCTCCCCACCGTGCTGGCAGCCCATGCCGGCGCCGGGGTCCTGGCCGTGGTCATTGCCGCCCTTGCCCCGCCGGACAACCCTGACGAACCGGTCGATGCCGCGGCGCCGTCCGAACAGGATCCCCCCGAAGACGACGCCCCAGGATCCACCGTCCCGGCCTGACCCGGTCCTCCACAGCCGTCGGGCCACCGGGGTTCTCCACATCCGGCCACCCCGGGGCGCCGCCGAGGAACGCGGTTCCTAGGCTGGGAACATGGTCCGACACCGTTGGGAACAGCGCACCGCTACGGCAGCGGGCCCTGTTCCCCGGACACGTTTCCGTTTTCGGCTGGGGCGCGGGGCCATCATGTGCCTGCTGTTCACCGCCGTCATCTGGATCGCTGCCAGTCTGCTCTTCCATCCGCCCGAAGGCGCGGGACAACAACTGGACTCCGTGGCCCTGGATCCCAGCGCCGCCACCGGCCCGGCGTCGACCCCGCCCAGCACCCCCGGCCCGGGCACCACCTCGAGCCACCCTCCCTCAGCCGAGGGATCCAGCCCCACCGGGTCGGACCCGGGGCAGGCCTCCGGGGCGGCGGCCACCGGGACCGCGTCGGTCCTGGTCCACGTGGCCGGAGCGGTGAAGAAGCCCGGGGTCTACCATTTCGCCCCCGGGGCCCGGGCCGAGGATGCCGTTCGTTCCGCCGGGGGACTGGCCAGCGGTGCGGCCCCCGCGGCGATCAACCTGGCGGCCCCCCTGGTGGACGGCCAACAACTGTATCTGCCCACCACCAAGGAACTTCCCGGGGCGGGCGGCACGGAAAGACCCCCGAACGGCGCCGGACCCGGGGCAGGGCCCGGCGGCGCAGCCGGTGCCGGCGCGCGGGAGGCGGGCCCGATCAACATCAACAGTGCCGATGCCGCCGGTCTGCAGGAATTGCCGGGCATCGGCCCGGCCCTCTCCGCGAGGATCATCGACTTCCGGGCGGCGAACGGCCCCTTTGCCTCGATGACGGAATTGGATGCCGTGTCCGGAATCGGTCCGGCCATGATGGAACGGCTCGAACCGCTGGTCCGGTTCAACTGATGGCCCCGGCGGCGCTGCCATGTTGAGCCGCGATGGCGCCGGCTTTCTCCAGCGCCTGCTGTCCCGCTGGGCCCGTCCCGACGCCGGTACCGCTTCGGGCCCCGTCGACGACGGTTACCTGGACCTGCGCAGCCTCGCGGCAGCGGCCGGGGCGTGGGCGGCCGCCTCGGAACTGGTCCGACATGACCCTGCCCTGGCGCGGATACTGACCGTGGCCCTGGGGCTCCTCCTGGTCTTTCTCTTCGGGGTGTTGATGCGCAACCGGGGACTGCTGGCCTGGTCCCGTCATTGGTGGACGCCGGTGGCTGCCGCCGCAGTGGGGGTCTTCCTGGTCTCGGCCGCGATCTCGACCCACTCCCTGGCCCAAATGGACCCGACCTTCGCCGCCCTGGCCGCGACGTCGTCCACCCTGCGGGTGGAAGCGGTGGTCACCGGGGATCCCCGCCGGATCGAAACGGGAGGAGCGGCCCATACGGGGGAACCGATCGTCGGACAACACGCCGCCGAGGAACGTCCGGAACCGACGGCGAGGCTCATGGTCGATGTCCGGATCCTCAAATACTCGGCCCATGGAAACTGGCATGCCGGGGCCGCCGAGGCGGTCCTGGTCTTGGACGCGGGCCGGGCGGGCCCCGGGGCGGAACCACTACCGGGTCGGATCGTCTCCGGGCTGGCACGTCTCAGCCCGGCGGAGCCCGGGGAACGCCAGGGCTACTGGCTCAGGGCCGTCGCTTCCATGCAGACCCGGGACACGCCCTCGCCGGAACCGGTCTCCGAGCAATGGCGACGACGCTTCGTACTGGAGTCGGCGGTGCTTCCCGGCACCGGTCCGGCGCTCCTGCCCGGCATGGTGATGGGGGACCGTTCGGCCCAGGGCCCCGAACTGGACAGCGCCATGAAAACCGCTGGGCTGGCTCATTTGACTGCGGTGAGCGGGGCCAACGTGGCGATGATCCTGGGCAGTGTGTTGTGGTTGTGCCGCTTCTGCGGGGTGAATCGATGGTTAGCCCTGGGTGCCTCGCTGGTGACCCTGGTCGGGTTCGTCATCCTGGTCCATCCCGAACCCAGCGTCATCCGCGCCGCGGTGATGGGGGCCGTGGGTGCGGTGGCCGTCTACCTGGGCAGGGGACGCCAGGCACTGACCGCCCTCTGCGTCTGTGTCTGCGGGGTGCTGGCCTGGGATCCCTGGTTCGCCCGGGAACCCGCCTTCCAGCTCTCAGTCCTTGCCACCGCCGGGATAGTACTCATGGGTGCCCGGCTGGGGGCGCTGGCCCGACGCATCATGCCGGGATGGCTGGCCGACGGGGTGGCCATCAGCACCAGTGCCCAGCTCTTCTGCCTCCCGGTGCTGTTGGGCATGAATCCTGCCTTCAGCCTCTATGCGGTTCCGGCGAACGTCCTGGCGGCCCCCTTGGTCCCGCTGGTCACCGTGGCCGGCATGTCGGCACTGCTGCTCTGTGCCGTGCCGGGACCCTGGGCGCAGCCACTGATCTGGCTGGCCGGGATCCCGGCGGACTGGATCGGGATGTTGGGCCGGCTGGTCCATGGCCTGCCCGGCGCATTGCTTCCGTGGCCGGAAGGATCCGGTGGCCGCGGGGCCGCGGTTCTGTTGGCCTTAATGGCCCTGGTCGCGGTGTGGCTTGCCTCAACGCCGGCGGCAGAGGCCGGGCCCCACCCCGGACGCTGGGCCTGGCTGCGCCCGTTCGCCGGCGGCCGCTGGGCCTCGAGGACCGGGCCCGCCCCCGGAACAGGACGCAGGACCGTCGCCGGGGCCGCCGCGTTGGGGTGCCTGGGCCTATTGGCAGGACTCACGCTTCCGGCAACAGCCTGGTGGCCGGACCCGCCAGGGCTGTGGCAGGTCGCGGGCTGCGACGTCGGGCAGGGGGATTCCTTTGTCCTGCGCTCCGCCCACGATCATGCCGTCGTGATCGACACGGGGCTGGACCCCGACGTCGTCGATGATTGTCTGGACGAACTCGGGGTCCACACCATTGATGCCTTGTTCATCACCCATCTGCACGCCGATCACGCCGGCGGAGTGGAGGGGGCGGTTCGGGGCAGGACGGTGGAACAGGCCTTCTACTCCACGGGAACGGACAGCACCGAACTACCGGGACTTCCACAGGGGCTGGAGGCCACGGTTCCCGAGGTCGGGCAGACCGGATCCGCCGGCCCGGTCAGTTGGGAGGTCATCGGGCCCATCGGGGATCCGCGGGGGGAAGAGGAAAACGATGCCTCCCTGGTCGTGGTCTTCCGGATGGCAGCCCCTGGTCATCCGCCCTTCACTCTGCTGGCCACCGGGGACCTGGAGGAGCAGGCCATGGACGCGGTGCTCCGGGCCCACCCCGAGCTGCAGGTGGACGTGTTGAAGGTCAGCCATCACGGGGCGAAGAACGGCGGGACGGCCGTCATCGACCAATCCGGGGCCCGGGTGGCCCTGATCGGGGTGGGGGACGGGAACAGCTACGGCCATCCCACCCCGACGATCCTCAAGGCGTTGCATGAAGCCGGCATGCACACGTTCCGCACCGACCTCAACGGGACCATCCGTTTGCGCGTCACGCCCACGGGGGAGCTGGTGATCACCGGACGACCTGTCCGGCCCTCGGGACGATAGGATGCAATGTCAGACTCCAATGGAAGGTGGATCAGGGTGGCCAATAAGACCTCGGGCCCGTCCCGGGCCTCGGGAACGCGTGCACAGGACCGCACCGGTTGGCGCCAGGCCGCCCCCGCCCCGCTGGTCCTTCTCCAGGGACCCGAGGCCTACCTTGCCGGAAGGGTCATCGAATCGATCCGCCGGCAGGTTCGCCACCGCGACGGGGACGCCGAGGTGACGGCCTTCGATGCGTCGACCTACCAGCGCGGCGAGCTGCTGCTGGCAGCCAGCCCCTCCCTGTTCGGTGAGGCCAAGATCATCGAGGCCACCTCGCTGGCGACCATGAACGAGGACTTCCTCGACGACGCGCTCGCCTACGCGGCCTCCCCGGCCCAGGACGTGGTCATGATCCTGCACCACTCCGGGGGCAACCGCGGCAAGAAGGTCCTTGATGCACTCAAGGCCGCCGGGGCCCGGGTCATCGACTGCCAGCCGTTGAAGAGGGACTCCGAGAAGGTCGAGTTCGTCTCCCACGAATTCAAGGAGGCCCGCCGCAGGATCCTTCCCGAGGCCACCCGTGCCCTCGTGGCAGCCGTCGGCGCCGATCTGGGCGAATTGGCGGCGGCCTGCTCGCAATTGATCCAGGACACCACGGGTGAGGTCGATCAGGAGACCGTGGACCGGTACTTCGGCGGGCGGGTGGAAGCCACCGGCTTCAAGGTGGCCGATGCCGCCCTGTCGGGTCGTGGCCCCGCGGCGTTGGGGGCCCTGCGCCATGCCCTGGCCACCGGTACCGACCCGGTCCCCATCGTCGCGGCACTGGCCATGAAACTGCGTCAGGTGGCCAAGGTCTCCGGGCAACGCCGTTCCGCAGGATCCATGGCCCAGGAGTTCGGCATGGCACCGTGGCAGATCCAACAGGCCCAGGAGCAGGCCCGCTTTTTCTCCTCCGATGACCTGGTGCGTTGCCTGCGCCTGGTGGCCGAGGCGGATGCCCAGGTCAAGGGCGCTTCCCGCGATCCGCGCTATGCGGTGGAGCGGGCCGTCACCGGGATCGCCCTGGCTGCCCGGCGCTGAACCCAGGGCCCCGGGGCCGGGGGCATTAAACGAAGAAGCCGCCTCCGGAGAACCGGAAGCGGCTTCTTGCGATGAAACCTTGAACGGGCTTTAGAGCGCGTTGACCTTCTTGGAGATGGCCGACTTGTGGTTGGCTGCATTGTTCTTGTGCAGGACACCCTTGGAGACGGCCTTGTCCAGCTTGCGGCCTGCAACGCGCAGCGCTGCCGTGGCGGCATCCTTATCAGCCTTGGTCACAGCCTGCTTGACTGCGCGGATGGCGGTCTTCACATCCGAACGGACTGCCGCGTTGTTGGCGCGGGCCTTCTCGTTGGTGAGGATGCGCTTCTTCTGGGATTTGATGTTTGCCACTAGTTTAAACTCTCTTGCTTTCGCGGAAAATGGTCGGTGAGGGATCCCTCCCGAGCCATCGACTGAGCGGCGTGGGGATACCTATGGCGACCCGGGAGAAGTGCCCGTCGACCTGCGCGGACACACAGCAAGCAATCTTAGCAGCTAAGGCCGATGCCCGCGATTCGACGCAGTTTCCGGCGGGTCGGCCCGTCGGGACGCTCCAGGCTGGAACGCTGCGCCCTCAGGCTCCGCCCAGGGCCCGGCCGACCCGCTCGAAGGCGCCTCGGTCCAGCACGGCCCCTTCGCGACGAATGCCCTGCGGGTCCACACGGATGACCCGATCGACCTTGACCTCGCTGGGCCTGCCGGCCCGGTCCCAGGCCCCGGTCCCGATGTCGACGTAGTCCCGATCACGGTGCCGGCGGTTGTTGTGGTCCTGGGAGGTGAGCATCAGCCCCAGGAGGAACTCCCCGTCACGGCCCACCAGCAGCACCGGACGATCCTTGCCCCGGGAGGGGTCCTCTTCATAGGGGACCCAGGTCCAGACGATTTCCCCCGGATCCGGATGGCCGTCCGGCCGTGGGGCATACCGGGGGGTGAATCGGCCCTCGTAGTCGCCGGGATAGGGGCGTCCACCCTCTGGCCCCGATGAACCGGCCGGGGAAGTTCCGGGGCTCCGTGAGGGGCCGGGCGTCGATCCCTGGCTACGGCGAAAAGCCCGGAAGGCCTTGGAACCGAGCCGAACCAATTTCCTGATGTTACCGGCGCTGATCTGCATGCGCCCACGGTAACAGCGCTGCGCCACACCCACTGCGGGGTCAGACTCGGGCCCGAATCGTGGAACAATGAGGTGCTGTGGTGCAACTGCGCCCTCGATCCATCCCAACAAGAACCCCAGAGTGAGGTCACCTACGTGTCACCCATGGCCCGCACCGCACCGGTGCCTGCCGCAACCGATCCGGCGATCCTCAGGAACTTCTGCATCATCGCCCATATCGACCACGGGAAATCCACCCTGGCCGACCGGATGCTGCAATCCACGGGGATCGTCTCCCAGCGTGAGATGAAGGCACAGTACCTGGACCGGATGGATATCGAGCGCGAGCGCGGCATCACCATCAAATCCCAGGCCGTGCGCATGCCGTGGGAAGTCGATGGCGTCTCCTACGCACTGAACATGATCGACACTCCGGGCCACGTCGACTTCACCTATGAGGTCTCCCGCTCCCTGGCAGCCAGCGAGGGGGCGATCCTGCTGGTCGATGCCGCCCAGGGGATAGAGGCCCAGACTCTGGCCAACCTCTACCTGGCCATGGAAAACGATCTGACGATCATCCCGGTGCTCAATAAGATCGACCTGCCGGCCGCCCAACCCGAGAAGTATGCCGCCGAAATCGCCGGCCTCATCGGCGGCGATCCCGAAGACGTGTTGAAGGTATCGGGCAAGACCGGTGAAGGCGTCGATGCACTGCTGGACAAGATCGTCCGCGAACTCCCGCCCCCGGTCGGCGATGCCGAGGCCCCGGCCCGGGCGATGATCTTCGACTCCGTCTACGACACCTACCGTGGCGTCGTCACCTACGTCCGCGTCGTCGACGGGAAGCTGAGCCCGCGCGAGAAGGTCCAGATGATGTCCACGCGCACCGCCCACGAGGTGCTCGAGATCGGGGTGTCATCCCCCGAACCGACCCCCTGCAAGGGTCTGGGCGTCGGCGAGGTCGGCTATCTGATCACCGGGGTGAAGGACGTCCGCCTGTCCAAGGTCGGCGATACCATCACCTCCTTCGCCAACCCCGCGCCGGAGTCCCTCGGCGGGTACGAGGACCCCAAGCCCATGGTCTTCTCCGGGCTGTACCCGATCGACGGATCGGATTACCCGGTGCTGCGCGATGCCCTGGACAAGCTGTTGCTCAACGATGCGGCCCTGACCTTCGAACCGGAGACCTCGGTGGCCCTGGGCTTCGGGTTCCGGGTGGGCTTCCTGGGCCTGCTGCACCTGGAGATCACGCGGGAACGTCTGGAGAGCGAGTTCAACCTGGACCTCATTTCCACGGCCCCCAACGTCATCTACGACGTGGTGACCGAGGACAAGTCGGTGGTCACCGTGACCAACCCCAGCGAATTCCCTGCCGGCAAGATCCAGGAAGTGCGCGAACCGATGGTGGCCGGCACGATCCTGACCCCGAACGAATTCGTCGGCTCGGTCATGGAATTGTGCCAATCCCGCCGCGGTCAGATGCTGGGCATGGACTATCTCTCCGAGGACCGGGTGGAATTGCGGTACTTGTTGCCGCTGGCCGAGATCGTGTTCGATTTCTTCGATTTCCTCAAATCCAAGACGCGGGGTTATGCCTCCTTCGACTGGAAGGCCGAAGGCGAACAGGTCGCCGATCTGGTCAAGGTCGACATCCTGCTCCAAGGCGAGGCGGTGGACGCATTCAGCGCGATCACCCATAAGGACAAGGCCTACCCCTACGGGGTGATGATGACCCGCAAGCTGCGCGAACTCATTCCGCGCCAGCAGTTCGAGGTCCCCATCCAGGCGGCCATCGGCTCGCGGATCATCGCCCGTGAATCCGTCCGGGCCATCCGCAAGGACGTCCTGGCCAAATGCTACGGCGGCGATATCTCGCGTAAGCGCAAGCTGCTGGAAAAGCAGAAGGAAGGCAAGAAGCGCATGAAGATGGTCGGCCGCGTCGAGGTGCCGCAGGAAGCCTTCATCGCCGCCTTGTCCTCCGAGGGCTCCGCGGACAAGGCCAAGAAGTAGCCTTCATGCCTTCTGCCTTGCCCCTCGGGGATCCGGCGCCGGCCGATGGCCTGCTGCCCGCCAGCACCATCGACGGCGCTACCGAACGCGACTTCTGTGTCTATGTGCATATCCCGTTCTGTGCCGTGCGCTGCGGATACTGCGACTTCAACACCTATACGGCCCATGAACTAGGCTCCGGATCCAGCCAGGACACCTACGCGGCCGCGGCCTCCGCCGAGCTGGAGTTCGGCGGAGGGGTCCTGCGAGCCAGCGGGTTGCCCGACCGGAAGGTCTCCACCGTCTTCTTCGGCGGGGGAACCCCGACCCTGTTGCCGGCCGAGGATCTGGCCTCGGTCCTGGAGACGATCCGTGGGACATGGGGGTTGCAGGACGGTGCGGAGATCACCACCGAAGCCAACCCGGACTCGGTGACGTTCGAATCGCTCAGCACCCTGGCCGAGGCCGGCTTCACCCGGGTGTCCTTCGGCATGCAATCGGCCGTTCCCCACGTCTTGAAGACCCTGGACCGCACCCACCGCCCCGAAGGGGTCGGCCAGGCGGTCGCGTGGGCCCGCGAAGCCGGACTGGCCGTCAGCGTGGATCTGATCTATGGGGTTCCGGGGGAGTCACTGGAGGATTGGCGGGCCTCGCTGGAGACGGCCCTGACCTATGACCCCGATCATATTTCCGCCTACGCCCTGATCATCGAGGACGGGACGCGGCTGGCCGCCCAGATTCGTCGCGGCGAAGTCGCCGACATCGATGACGACGACCACGCCGATAAGTATCTGCTGGCCGAGGAACTGCTCACCGCCGCCGGGTTCTCCTGGTATGAGGTCAGCAACTGGAGCCGGAGCGAAGCAACCCGGTGCCGCCACAACATGGCCTACTGGAAGGGTGCCGACTGGTGGGGCGCCGGACCCGGAGCGCATTCTCATGTCGGAGGTCTGCGCTGGTGGAACGTCAAGCATCCTGCGGCCTACCAGCAGCGCATCGACGCCGGGACTTCCCCGGCGGCCGGACGCGAAAGCCCCGATGAGCAGGCGCGTCTGCTCGAGCGGACGATGCTGCTGACCCGGATCGTCGACGGTCTTCCGGTCGCGGAGCTGCCTGCCTCGGGACGCCACGCCGTGGCCGGGCTGATTTCCGACGGACTCATCGAGGGCTCGGCCGCCGTGGGCGGCCGGATCATCCCCACCTTGAATGGCCGTCTGCTGGCCGACGCCATCGTGCGTCGGCTCCTGGACTTCTAGGGGCCCTGCCCCGAACGGAAGCGGGCCCGGGAACCAGGTTCCCGGGCCCGCCCGAACTCCGTACCGGGGCGAGTGCTAATCGATGAGTCTGAGGTTGAAGGGGTAGCGGTAGGGACGACCGCGGTTGACCTCGATCCCGGCGACCACGCCGCTGACGGTGATATAGGTCCACAGCGCGACGGCGATGATGGCGAAGACCCCACCGACCACCGGGATGAACATGAGCAGGTTGGAGATCAGGGCCAGCACCGTCAACGGAAGCGTGAAGTTCAGCGCCTCCTTGGATTCCTGGGCGGTGAAGGCCCCGCGGTCCCGATAGACGAGGTAGATGATCCCCGACGGGATGCATCCCAGGATGCCCCCGAAGTGCGCAATCGTCGCCCACTGGCGATCTTCCGAAGGTGTCAGCGGCAGGGGAGCCGATGACGAACCCTCGAAGCGTCCGGCGTCGGCCGAGCCTTCGCCGGGCTTCTTGCCTGATCCGTTCATCACCAAGTCGTTCCTCCCGTCCAACACGATTTTGCCTAGTTTATCGCCCCCGGGGGCCTCCGGTACCCCTTCGCGGGACGTACGGCGCGCCGAGAGGTCAGTTTCGGCCGGTGGTCAGGAAGTCAATGACCTCTTCGACCCGCCCGAGCAGGCTCGGTTCCAGGTCGGTGAAACTGTTCACCTGGCCCAATAGCCGCCGCCATCCCAGGGCCACATCGGCTTGGCTGGCATGGGCCCACCCCAGACCCTTGAGGATACCTGTCTTCCAATCGGTTCCCCGCGGGATGACCGGCCATGCGGTGATGCCCAGCACCTGCGGGCGGATTGCCTGCCAGACATCGACATAGGGGTGCCCGACGATCAGGACATTGGACCGGGCCCCCGGAACCCGCATGGCCTCGGCGGCGATCTTCTCCTCCTTGGTCCCGGAGACCAGGTGGTCCACCAGGATCCCCAGCTTGCGCTCGGGCCCCGGGGAGAACTCGGCGATCGCCCCCGCCAGGTCATCGACACCATGCAGGGGTTCGACGACGATCCCTTCCACCCGCAGGTCGTGGCCCCAGACCTTTTCGACCAGTTCGGCGTCGTGCTTGCCCTCGACCCAGATCCGGCTGGCCAATGCGGTACGGGCCTTGAGGTTGGAGACCTTCACCGAACCGGAGGCGCTCCGGCCGCCTCCGGCCCCGGGGGCGGCCGCCACGGCCTGTGGTTCGATGACCTCGACCGGCTCGCCTTCGATCAGGAAACCGAAGCCCGTGGGGAAGGACCGGGTCTTGCCCCGACGATCCTCCAGGACGACCAGACGCAGGCCCCCGGAACGTTCGATCCGCACGACTTCACCGACCCAGCCGGATTGCACGTCTTCGAGCAACAGGCCCAGGGCGGCGGGCACCCGGCGCAGCTGGCGGGCTTTCGGTGCCGATAGATTCTGGGCTCCCCACTGGTGGATATCCAATGCTGACACGGCCTTTCACTGGGTCGGGCGGTCGCGAGGAGCGGGCCGCCGGCGCCGATGCGCGCGGCCACCATGCTAACAAGCGGTCATTCGTATTAGACTTAGCACTTAGGCGTGTCGAGTGCTAAGCCACGAGGCCGCAATCCGTCCATCCACCGCGAGACCCACAGGAGGATCGAATGTCAGTACCACGGCGCCTCGAGGTCCTGCGGGCGATCGTCGAGGACTATGTCCATTCCCGGGAACCGGTCGGCTCCAAGGCCCTGGTTGAACGGCACCGGTTGGGCGTGTCGGCGGCCACCATCCGCAACGACATGTCGGCCCTGGAGGAAGAGGGACTGATCATCGCCCCGCACACCTCCTCGGGGCGGATCCCGACCGAACAGGGCTACCGCTACTTCGTGGACCAGATCGACGCCGTCCGCCCCCTCTCCACCGCGGAAAGCCGGGCCATCCACCGCATGCTGGAGGGGACCAACGACCTGGACGAAGTCCTGGATCGCACGGTCCGGCTCCTGTCCCAGCTGACCAACCAGGTCGCCGTGCTCCAGGTGCCGCAGTTTAGCGATGCCACGGTCCGCCACATAGAGTTGGTGGGTCTGGGGTCCGGTCAGGTCCTCACGATCCTGATCACCAACACCGGCAAGGTCGACCAACGGGTGGTCCTGGTCCCTCCGGAGACCAGCGATGAATCATTGGCCGACCTCAAGGCCACGTTCCTGGCAGCCACCTCGGGCCAGCGGATGCAGAGCATCGGTGATCTGGCCCTGGCCGCCTGTGAGAAAATGGTTCCATCCCTGCGCGATTCCGGACGGATCCTGGCCCAGGCCCTGGCTTCGTTGGGGGACAACTCGGTGATCGAGAGGATCATCATGGCAGGGACCGCCAACCTGGCGCGTTCCACCGGGGACTTCCCGTTGACGATCACCCCGGTGCTCGAAGCCCTCGAGGAACAAGTGGTCCTGTTGCGGTTGTTCTCCGAGTTGGAACAGGACGCCCGGGGCATCGCCGTGCAGATCGGACGGGAGAACCCCTACGGCGGCCTGGCCGAGACCTCGGTCGTGGCCACCGGCTACGGCCCCGGTGCCGCGGCCAAGGTCGGGGTCCTGGGTCCCACCCGCATGGACTACCCCACCAGCATGGCGGCCGTACGAGCGGTCGCCCGTTATCTTTCCCGCATCCTGGCCGGCTGACGGACCAGGGCCCGGGGAATAAGCATGTACAGATTGTCGGAAAGGACACAGCACACACTGTGAGCAGCCACTACGAAACCCTCGGCGTCGCGCGCGACGCCTCCGCCGAGGAAATCAAGAAGTCCTACCGGAAGCTCGCCCGCAAGCTCCACCCGGACGTGAACCCGGGCGAGGATGTCTCGGATAGGTTCAAATCCGTCACCCACGCCTACGAGGTCCTGTCGGACCCGCAGAAGCGTGAGATCTATGATGCGACGGGCAATGAGAACGGCACCGCCGGCGGCGGAGGTGGCGGTGGCGGCTTCGGCGGCTTCGGGGACATCTTCGAACAGTTCTTCGGCGGGGGAGCGGCCCAGGGTCCCGCCTCGCGGACCCAGCGTGGACGGGATGCGCTGGTGACCGCCAGCATCGATCTCAAGGACGCGGTCCAGGGGACCGTCTACACCCTCGACATCGAAACCGCGGTCACCTGTGGCGTCTGCCAAGGCACCTGCTGCCAGCCGGGGACCTCGCCGGAGACCTGCACCATCTGCCAGGGGCAGGGCCAGGTGCAGCGTCCGGTCCGCTCCTTCCTGGGCAACATGATGACCATCGAAACCTGCAGCGCCTGCCGTGGCTTCGGCACCACGCTGCCCAGCCCCTGCAACGAATGCATGGGCCAGGGCCGAGTGCGTGAGCGGGTGTCCAAGCAGCTGAAGATCCCCGCGGGCGTGGCCACCGGCACCCGCATCCACCTGGACAGCCAGGGCGAAGCGGGGCCCGGCGGCGGACCGTCGGGCGACCTGTACGTGGAGATCAACGTCAAACGCCATGCGGTCTTCGAACGCGAAGGCAACGATCTCCATGCCACGTTGCGCATCCCGATGACGGCGGCGGCCCTGGGCACCGACATGAAGTTGGAGACCTTCGACGGCGAGCAGGACGTCCTGATCGAGCCGGGCACCCAGTCGGCCGATACGGTCAAGCTCTCCCAGCTGGGCGTCCCCCGGCTGCGCGGGGGCAGCCGCGGCGATCTGGTCGTCCACCTGCAGGTGGAGACCCCCACGAAGATCGACGACGAACAGCGTGAGCTGCTCGAACGTCTGGCCACCCTGCGTGACGAGGAATTCGCCGAGGGCCGGTTGGCCGAACGGGGCGGGGTCTTTTCACGGCTACGCGATAAGTTGGGCCACCGCGCCTGATGAGCAACCAGGCGTTCCTGCTCGATGAGGGGCTGCCCGCCACGGCGGCCCCCGGCGACGCCGTCGACCTCGACGGGCCCGAAGGCCACCACGCGGTGACGGTCAAAAGGGTCCGTCCCGGAGAGCAGATCGATCTGCTCGACGGGACGGGTACCCGCGCCGTCTGCACCGTCCGGCAGGCGGGGAAGGCGTCCCTGAGCGCCGTCATCGACCGGATCGAGCACGAGGAGCAGCCACCGGTCCAGCTGGTCCTGGTCCAGGCCCTCGCCAAGGGGGACCGGGATCTGCAGGCCGTCGAGGCGGCCGTGGAGCTGGGCGTGGACGCCATCCAGCCGTGGCAGTCCGACCGCTCGGTGGTCCGTTGGCCGGCGGCAAAGGCCGAAAAGGGCAGGGCCAAATGGGAGGCGACGGTCCGCTCGGCGGTCAAACAATCCCGGCGGAGTCGTCGCCCCGAGGTCGCCCCGGTCGTGTCGACGGCGCAGCTGGCCGCGAGGTTGGGTCTTACCGGGGCCGGGAAGGGCCCCGAACTGGCGGTCATCCTGCATGAGGGGGCCACCGAACCGCTGTCCGCCGTCGTCCGGGATTTCATGGACGAGTCCGGAACCCCGGATCCTACGGCCGCCCGTCCGCGCATCCTGTTGCTGGTCGGCCCCGAGGGGGGCATCGCCGATTCCGAGGTCTCCCGGCTCGTGGAAGCCGGAGCGAAGACCGCGGTCCTGGGACGCCATGTCCTGCGCGCTTCGACGGCCGGGCCGGCCGCGCTGGTCGTCGCCCGCCAGGTGGCCGGGCTGCTGGACCTCTAGGCCGGGGAGGCCGCCCTACTTCACGGTGATGGTCTTGGAGTCCTCGGCCTGCCGGTCGCTGGAACCGTCCTTGGTGCCCCAGACGGAGAGCGTGTATTCCCCGGGTTCGACGCCGGAGGTCAGGGCGAAGGCGTTATCGGCCAGATCACCCTCACCGAGCTTCACGGTCCCGGAGTCGACGCGCACCTGTTTGTCTTCTTCGCTGCGCGTCAGTTCCCAGTGGGTCCCCCCGGCGAAGGTGGCCGAGGTGCCCTGGATCTTCAGCGCTCCGGCCGGGACCTCGGCCCCTTGCTGGGGGTCGATGATCCAGATGGGGGCCCGGAATCGGCTATTGCGCTGGATCGGCCCGGTCAGTTCCACATGCCCGAAGGCATTGAAGCCCGAATGCCCGTCCACCAGGATGTTGACGCTGGCGGCCGGTTCCTGTCCGATCAGCCCCGACGCGGCGGCCGCGGCCGTCGTGGTGTAGACCAGTTGCTGGATGGCCCGCTGGGCCAGACCGTCGTCGAGCTTGCGGTGGAAGGCGTCGGCCGAGAGGTCGACGGTGATGACGTTGTCGGCGTCGATCGAGGTGCCGATCCGCGAGGGTTTGCTCCAGAGGTTGAAGTAATCCGGATCGTCGGGCTGCTGTTCGGTGAGGTATTTGATCGCCGTGGTGACCGGATCACCCTGATCCTCGGCGGCGACGTACTCCCGATAGAGGTAGACGGTCGAATCGCGTTCACCCAGCCAGTAGATCGGGGACAGATGCGGACCGCTCAGTGATTCCAACGCCGCCGAACTGCTGCGTCCCGCCACGGAGGAGGAGACGTCGGTGGCCGCCGGCATGCTGCTCGGGAAGCCCTCCGGGGATCCCACGCACGCCGAAACCGCCCCCAGGGACAGCACCGCAATCAGCATCACCATGCGACCGCGGGTCCGGCGGTTGGTGTGGGCGGCGATCACGTGGGGGGAATCCTTCGGCTCGGTGGAGGTTCAAAGACGGGGCGGAGACACACGCGTGCCGCGACCGACCATTAATATTGGCACACGAGGCCGGGGTCGGGGCCCCACTTCGGCGCCCCAAGCAGGACCGTTGCAAGACCGATATATACAGTTGCATGAATAACGAGCGCCTCCTGCGGGCTTGTCCCGTAGGATGGAAGGGTGCCGAACGACCGCATTGCAGCGGTCGGAACGGCTGTCAACCAGCACGCGATCGGGAGGGCCAACCCACTAGGATGACCGACGAGGACAACACCACCGCACCGGAAGCGAACCGGGCCACGGTGATCACGTTTTCCAGCAGCGAGCAGATGATCGGTGCGCTCGGCGCGAACGACGAGGTCCTGCGCATCCTCGAGGGGGTCTATCCCTCCGTGGACCTGCATGTCCGCGGCAACGAACTGCGCATCACCGGTGAGTCCGCTCCGGCGGGACGGGCCGAACACGTGGTGAAGGAAGCCCGCTCGCTGGCCGCGCGGGGCACCCGCGTTTCCGCCCAACTGGTCGAACAGCTCGTCCGGATGGTCGAAACCGACGGCGCGGTGCACCGTTCCGGGTCGGAGACCTTCGGATTGAACATCATTTCCGGGCGCGGCAAACGCATCCGCCCCAAAACGGTCAACCAGAAGGCCTACGTCGATGCCATAGACGCCAATACGGTGATCTTCGGGATCGGACCTGCCGGCACCGGCAAGACCTATCTGGCCATGGCCAAGGCCGTCCAGGCCCTCCAGGCCAAGGAGGTCAACCGGATCATCCTCACCCGTCCGGCCGTCGAGGCGGGGGAGAAGCTCGGCTTCCTGCCCGGATCCCTGAACGAGAAGATCGATCCGTATCTCCGCCCGCTCTACGACGCGCTGCACGACATGATCGATCCGGAATCCATTCCGCGCCTGATGGCCGCCGGGACCATCGAGGTGGCCCCCCTGGCCTATATGCGCGGACGGACGCTCAACGACGCGTTCATCATCCTGGACGAGGCCCAGAACACGACGCCGGAACAGATGAAGATGTTCCTGACCCGGCTGGGCTTCGGCTCCAGGATCGTCGTCACCGGCGACATCACCCAGATCGACCTGCCCGGCGGGTCCAGATCGGGGCTGAAGGTCGTCTCGCAGATCCTGGGCTCGGTCGAGGACATCACCTTCTGCCATCTCGACGCCACCGATGTGGTGCGCCACCGGCTGGTCGGGGACATCGTCAGCGCCTATGAGAAATGGGCGGACGACCCGCAGGAGGACACCGGGTCCGAACGCCGTCGCGCCGCCGCACAGGACAACGCCGCGGCCCGCGAACGGATCGCCCACCGTCGGGCGGCGGAAGCCGGCAGCGAAGAACAGCCCCCGACCGTACAAGCCACCGAGCCGGAGTCCTAGAACATGAGCATCGAAGTCAACAACGAATCGGGGGTCGAGGCCGACCTCGAGGCACTCGAGCGCCTCATCCGGCATATCCTGCATTCCCTCCGCGTCCACCCCGAGGCGGAGGTCTCCGTCATCCTGCTCGACGAGGAGGGCATCGAGCGCCTGCACGTGGATTGGATGGATCTGGATGGACCCACCGACGTGATGTCCTTCCCCATGGATGAACTGCGTCCGGGCAGCCCCGGCTCGCTGGCCCCCGCGGGGATGCTCGGGGATCTGGTCATCTGCCCCCAGGTCGCCGCCCGGCAAGCCGAAAGCGGGGGCCACTCCACGGAGGACGAGATCCTGTTGCTGGCCACCCACGGCACCCTCCACCTGCTGGGTTTCGATCATGAGGAACCCCAGGAGAAGGAAGAGATGTTCTCCCTGCAACGCACCCTGCTGGAGGAGTTCCTCGGTCGGAAGGCTCCCCGCGAGACCACCGAATGATTCCTGCCCTGCTGCTGGCCCTGGCGTTGGTCTTCGTCTGTTGCGCGGCGATCCTCACGGCCTCCGAAGCGGCCTTCCTGGCCTTGCCCCGGCAGGAGGCGGAAGACATGCTGGCGGAGCGCCCCCGCCGGCAGTTGCGCCTGATCCTTTCCGATCCGGCAGCCCATACCCATGCCGTGCGGTTCTGGAGGATCTGGTTCGAAACCGCCGGTGCGGTGGCGATCGCCCTGCTCTACCACGACCTGTTGGACAACATCTGGTGGGCAGGCCTGCTGGCCACCGTCACCATGGCAGCGGTCGGGTTCGTCCTGGTCGGGGTCTCCCCACGCCGTTACGGGCGGGTCCGCAGCCGCAGCGTCGTGGTGCTCAGCGCGCCGATGGTCCGTGTGCTGCGCCTGGTCCTGGGACCGATCCCCGGCTGGCTGGTCAGCCTGGGCAGCAGCGTGGCCAAGGGCGCCCCGGCGACCGAGGAGGCGTTCTTCACCGAAGAACAGTTCCGTGACATGGTCGACCGCGCCCACGAGGCCGACATCATCGAGGACGTCGAAGCCGATTTGATCCACTCGGTCTTCGAGCTGGGCGATACCCGGGTCAGGGCCGTGATGGTGCCGCGTACCGATATGGTGACGGTCGACCACGGCTCCAGCCTCGGAGAGGCGATGAGCCTGTTCCTGCGTTCGGGCTGCTCACGCATCCCGGTCATCCGCGACAACCCCGACCAGATCGTGGGCATCATCTACCTCAAGGACGTCGCGGCCCGCCTGCATGCCCGGCCCGATGACCACCACCTGGTCGAACAGGCCTGCCGCGACGTACGCTACGTGCCCGAATCGAAGTCCGTGGCCGAACTGCTCCAGGAACTCCAACGCGAATCCACCCACGTGGCCATCGTCATCGACGAGTACGGTGGTACCGCGGGCCTGGTCACCCTGGAGGACCTGATCGAGGAGATCGTCGGGGAGATCGACGACGAATACGACGATTCCACGAACGAGTCCGAGGAGCTGGAGGACGGCGTCTTCCGGGTCAGCGCCCGGATGAGCATCGATGACTTCGCCGAACTGTTCCAACGCCGGATCACCGACGACGAGGTCGACACCGTCGGCGGCCTGCTGGCCAAGACGTTGGGCCGGGTGCCGATCGTCGGTTCCGAGGTCACCGTCGACGGCATCCGCATCCACGCCGAACGCCTCGCCGGACGGCGCAACCGGATCGGTTTCGTCCTGGCCTGGGTCGACGAATACCCCGAAGCCGCAGACAATGATGAGGGATCGTTGGGCCGTTTGGCCGCCGACGACGTCCCCCGCGAGAACAAGGAATGAAACCGATGGCAGCACAGCAACGCCGCAACCCCGGGCCAGCACGTCGCGGAGCAGGCAAGAACCCCCACCAGGCAGCCAGGGCCCCGCAGTCCCGGCCACCGCATGTCTCCGAGTCCGTGGTCCAGGAACCCGGGGTGGGCCCGCGGCGCGCCGTCAGCGCGCTACCCACCGAATGGCCCGAGGATTTCCGGGCCGGTTTCACCTCCTTCGTGGGGCGGCCCAACGCCGGCAAGTCGACCTTGACCAACGCCCTGGTCGGTCAGAAGATCGCCATCACCTCGGCCAAGCCCCAAACGACACGGCACACCATCCGCGGGATCGTCCACCGCGATGACGCCCAACTGGTCCTCGTGGACACCCCCGGGCTGCACCGGCCGCGCACCCTGCTGGGTCAACGCCTCAACGATCTGGTCGCCGAGACCCTCTCCGAGGTCGACGCCATCGGATTCTGCATCCCGGCCAACGAGAAGATCGGCCCCGGTGACCGGTTCATCGCCACCCAACTCGGCCAGTTGAAGCGCAAGCCCATCGTGGCGATCGTGACCAAGGCGGATCTGGTCGACCGGTCGGCCCTGGCCCGCCAGCTGGTGGCCGTCACCGAATTAGGGGTCGAGACCCTGGGGGAGTCGGGCTGGGCCGCCGTCGTGCCCGTTTCGGCCACCGGGGACTTCCAGGTCGAAGCCGTCTCGGATGTCCTGGCGAAGACCATGCCGTTGTCCCCGCCGCTGTATCCGGACGGGGAACTGACGGACGAGCCGGAGTCCGTGTTGATCGCCGAGCTCATCCGCGAAGCCGCCCTGGAGGGGGTCCGCGACGAGTTGCCGCATTCCCTGGCCGTCGTCGTCGAGGAGGTCATCCCGCGCGAGGACCGGCCGGAGGACAGCCCGATGCTGGACATCCACGTCAACCTGTTCGTCGAACGCTCCTCGCAGAAGGCGATCATCATCGGCCGGGCCGGTTCACGGCTGCGGGAGGTCGGGACCCGGGCCCGGCAGGGGATCGAGGCGCTGATGGGAACCCGGGTCTACCTCGACCTGCATGTGAAGGTCGCCAAGGAATGGCAGCGGGATCCGAAACAGCTCGGCCGCCTCGGATTCTAGGGCCGGCCCCACCGACGAAACATTCGGTGCGGACCTTCGAACCGGCCCGGACCTGATGCTAGGGTGAATTTCATGCATGCGGAACTCCTTCTACTAGGTAGCCGCGACGGGGATCTTCTGGACACCAGTCACTAGGGCCGACCCCTCGTTGCGGAGTTTCGTGCTGCCGGCCTGCATTTTCAACCACCACTGAAAAGGCCCCCTAGATCCATGCAGAACATGCAAAAGCCCTCAGGAATGCCGATCCAGAAGTACATCCCCTTCCAGGATCAGATCACCGTCGAACTGCCCGACCGCACCTGGCCGGACAAGATCATCGACAAGGCACCGCGGTGGTGCGCCGTCGATCTGCGGGACGGCAACCAGGCCCTCATCGATCCGATGAGCCCCGAACGCAAGCACCAGATGTTCGATCTGCTCGTGAAGATGGGCTATAAGGAGATCGAAGTCGGTTTCCCCTCGGCCTCGCAGACGGACTTCGATTTCGTCCGCCAGCTCATCGAACGGGACCGCATCCCCGAGGACGTGTCCATCCAGGTCCTCACCCAGGCCCGCGAACACCTGATCGAGCGGACCTACGAATCCCTCGAAGGGGCCAAGCAGGCGATCGTGCACCTGTACAACTCCACCTCGGTGCTCCAGCGTGAGGTGGTATTCAAGCAGGACCAGGACGGCATCGTGGACATCGCACTGACCGGGGCCCGGCTGTGCAAGAAGTTCGAGGAACAGCTGACCGGCACCAGGATCACCTACGAGTACTCGCCCGAGTCCTACACCGGGACCGAACTGGAGTTCGCCCGCCGCATCTCCGACTCCGTGGCCGAGGTCCTCGAGGCCTCCCCGGAGAACCAGATGATCCTCAACCTGCCCGCCACGGTGGAGATGGCCACCCCCAACGTCTACGCGGATTCGATCGAATGGATGCACCGCAACCTGCGCAACCGCGACTCCATCATCCTCTCCCTGCACCCCCACAACGACCGGGGCACCGGGGTAGCGGCCGCGGAACTGGGCTACATGGCCGGCGCCGACCGCATCGAAGGATGCCTGTTCGGCAATGGGGAGCGCACCGGCAACGTCGACCTGATCACCCTGGGGATGAACCTCTACGGACAGGGCATCGACCCGATGATCGACTTCTCCGACATGGAGTCGATCCGCCGCACCGTCGAATACTGCAACCAGCTGCCCGTCGCGGAACGTTCACCCTATGGTGGCGATCTGGTCTTCACCGCCTTCTCCGGCTCCCACCAGGACGCCATCAAGAAGGGCTTCGAACATATGGAGGCCAAGGCCGCCGCAGCGGGCAAGGACATCAACGACATCCCGTGGGCCGTTCCCTACCTGCCGGTCGATCCGCAGGACATCGGCAGGTCCTACGAGGCGGTCATCCGGGTGAACTCGCAGTCCGGCAAGGGCGGGGTCGCCTACGTGCTCAAGCACGACCATTCACTGGACCTGCCACGTCGGGCACAGATCGAATTCTCCGGGGTCATCCAACGCCTGGCCGAAGGCGACGGCGGGGAGATCAGCCCGGCAAGCATCTGGCAGCAGTTCCAGAACGAGTACCTGCCCTGCGAAACCTTCGAGGGGGAGAGCTGGGGCCACTACCGGTTGGGGAACACGCGCACCCGCACCGACGAGGACGGGTCGTTCACCCTGGACATGGCCCTGGTCTCCAACGGCGTCGAGCAGGAACGTTCGGGAACCGGAAACGGCCCGATCAACGCGCTGGTGAACATCCTCTCCGCCGACGGCGTGGATCTGCGCGTCCTGGACTACACCGAACACGCGTTGAGTGAAGGCGGTTCGGCCCAGGCCGCCGCCTACGTCGAATGCGCGGTCGGCGAACGTGTGCTGTGGGGCGTGGGGATCGATGCGAACACCACCACCGCCTCCTTGAAGGCCGTCATCTCGGCGGTCAACCGGGCAATCTGGGACAACGCACAGCAGGCCTGAGGCGGCAACTACAGCCACCGGCGGCACATGGGGCACGGCTTCTCTGGGATACTGGAGCCGTGCCCCGTTCCAGTTTCGCCGCGAAGTCCTACCGGACCCGGGGTCTGGTCCTGCGCACCTATAAGTTGGGCGAGGCCGACCGGATCATCGTGTTGCTGACCTCCGATCACGGCCAGGTCCGTGCCGTGGCCAAGGGGGTGCGCCGCACCAGCTCCAAAATGGGGGCCACCCTGGAGCCTTTCATGTTCGTAGAGGCCCAGGTCGTCCGTGGTCGGAGCCTGGACATCATCACCCAGGCCCAATTGCGCCATCCCTACGGCCAGTCCCTGTCGCTGGACTATTCGAGATACACCAGTGCCAGCGCCATGGCCGAAACCGCCGAGCGCCTCACCGAAGCCGATACCGAATCCGCGGCCACCCAGTTCAGGTTGCTCCACGGTGCCATCGCGGCGATGGCCCGCGGCGCCCAGGATCCCGGCCTGCTGCTGGATTCCTATCTGCTCCGGGCGCTGGCCACCGCCGGGTGGGCCCCGAGCTTCACCGACTGCGTGCACTGCGGGGCCCCCGGCCCGCATACCGCCCTGAACATCCCCCTGGGCGGGGTCGTCTGCGCCGAATGCCGTCCTGCCGGGTCCAGCTCCCCGGCCCCGGCGACCGTTTCCCTGCTGGCCGCCCTGCTCACCGGGGATTGGCCTGCGACGCTTCACGCCGATGCCTCGGCCCGACGGGAGGCTGCCGGTATGGTGGCGGGGTATCTGCAATGGCATCTGGAACGGGTCGTCAAGTCCCTCAAACACGTGGAAAGAGCCTGATTGATGAAGCGATCCTCCCGCCAGCGGGCGAACCGTCCCGACGTCCTCGCCCCGTGGCCGCACCCCAGTGGTGCCACGGCCCCACGCATCCCCGCCGAGCTGGTGCCCCGGCATGTGGCCATCGTGATGGACGGCAACGGACGCTGGGCCAACCAACGCGGACTGCCACGCACGGAAGGACATAAGGCGGGGGAGGCCGCGCTGCTCGATGTGATGGCCGGGGCGATCGAACTGGGCGTGAAATACGTGTCGGTCTACGCCTTTTCCACCGAAAACTGGAAGCGCAGCCCCGAGGAAGTCAGGTTCCTGATGGGCTTCAACCGGGATGTGCTCCACCGGCAGCGGGACCAGCTCGACGCCTGGGGGGTCCGGGTGCGCTGGGCCGGCCGGCGCCCCAGGCTCTGGCGTTCGGTGGTCAACGAACTGCTCGAGGCCGAGGAACAGACCAAGGACAACGACGTCTGCCATCTGACCATGTGCGTGAACTATGGTGGCCGGGCCGAGATCGCCGACGCGGTGTCGGCGATCGCCGAGGATGTCGCCGCCGGGCGGCTGAAACCCCGCGGGATCTCCGAGAAGACCATCGGACGCTATCTGGACGAACCGGATCTTCCCGATGTCGACCTGTTCCTGCGGTCCTCGGGGGAGCAACGGACCTCCAACTTCATGCTCTGGCAATCCGCCTACGCCGAAATGGTCTTCATGGATGTGCTCTGGCCCGATGTGGACCGGCGCACGCTCTGGGAGGCCGTCGGGATCTACGCCCGCCGCGATCGGCGCTTCGGCGCCGCCATGGACACCCCCACCGAATGAATGCCGGAACCGCTCAGGGCGCGGGGACGTACCCGTCGCAGAACCGGGTCACCGCCTCGTAGGCCTTCGCACGGGTCCGCGCAGCAGAGGTGAACAGGTCATGCATCCCCGCTTCAATCCGCACGATCGCCACCTCGTGGCCCAGCTTCAGGGCCCGCTGCCTGACCGTCTCCACCTCGATGACGGTGTCCGAAACCAGCATCTCGGGTTCGAAGGAGGTCCCCAGATGCGTCCGGTCTGAGGTCATCACCAACACCGGTGCCTTGATATCCAGTCCCCGGTTGACCTCCGCGTGTCCGGCCAGGACCGCAGTGATCCATCCGGCGGTGACCGGGAAGGCATGGCGTGGGCGCCAGAGTGGATGGATGTCCCATTCCCCATGCGCCCGGTTGGACAGGGACTGCCAGTAGTGGTCGACCTCGGGGAGCTTGATCCTGGCCTTGGGCCGCACCCTCGCCAACGGATCGAGTAGTCCGGCGGCCGCGTTGCGGACCAACCAGCTGCCCTGCATCTCCAGCCAGGGTGAATTCAGGATCAGCGCCGTGAACACCCCGGGGTGGCGATGGGCGTAGAGGCTCGCCGTGAGACCCCCGGTGGAGTGGGCCACGCAGAGGGTCCGGCCCACCGGACCCACATCCTCCCTGATCGTGGCCAGCGCGGCTTCGATATCGACGTCGTACTCGGTGAGCGAGGTGACGAATCCCGGGGTCTGCCAGGATCTGAGGCTGCGACCGTACCGGCGCAGATCCAACGCGTAGAAACGGTATCCCCGTCCGGCCCAATACCTGGCCAGTTCCGCGTTGTAGAAATAGTCGGTCCAGCCATGCATCCCCAGCACGACGTCGGTGGGCTCCTCGGTGGCGGCGCCGGCCTGCGGCCCGCCGGCCAGGACCCGGTCCAGTCCCTGGCGGAGGTTGAGCATGGCATCGCGCCAATGCTTCTGTTCCCGGGGTGGCTCCGGCGAGGACGCCTCGACGGGCAGGTAGCGCACCAACGTGGCACTGAGGGGACCTTCCTCATCCCGTCCGCGGGCAATCGTGGTGTAGCTGAATCCCGGCCCCAGTTCATCCTCGACCCACTGCCCGGGACGGGTGTCGACCGCGTACTGCGGTTCCTCGCTATGCATGTGTCGAGCATATCCATGGTGGAGTTGGCAGCGGCAGCATGGGCAGGGAAGACTGGTGGCATGCGCTTCTACCCGACGTTCTTCCGTGTGGTCTTCTCCGGCATGGATCCCGAAAAGGCCCACCAGATCGGCTTCCGGCTCATCCGCCTGGCCGAAACCACCGGGGCTTCGGCGGTGCTGCGCCGGATCACCCGGCCGCACCCAAGCCTGAAGCGCCGGGTCATGGGCCTTGATTTTCCCTCACCCTTCGGTCTGGCTGCCGGTTTCGACAAGGAGGGCCACGGGGTTGCGGCCTTGGCGGATCTGGGCTTCGGGCATCTCGAAATCGGGACGATCACCGGCCAGGCCCAACCAGGGAACCCGAAACCACGACTGTTCCGGCTCGTCGAGGATCGTGCGGTGATCAACCGGATGGGATTCAACAACGACGGTGCCGCAGCGGTCGCCCCCCGGATCCGAGCCGCGTTGCCCGTCCTGACCCGACGGTTCGGCCCCGACCGGCCGGTCGTGGGCCTGAACATCGGCAAGACCAAACTAGTCGAGCTGGACGATGCCATCGAGGACTATCTGGCAGGAACCCGGGAACTGGCTGGCGCGGCGGACTACCTGGTGGTCAACGTCAGTTCCCCGAACACTCCTGGGCTGCGCCTGCTCCAGGGCATCGACTCGTTGCGTCCACTGCTGGCCGCCGTCGGGGCCGAAGCGGACCGGACCACGGGAAGGCATGTCCCCCTCCTGGTGAAGATCGCCCCCGATCTGGCGGACTCTGATGTCGATGACGTGGCCGCGCTGGTCACCGAGCTCGGGTTGGAAGGAGTCGTGGCCACCAACACCACCATCGAGCGCACCGGATTGGTCACGGTTCCCGATCGGATCCGCGAATACGGAGCCGGCGGTCTGAGTGGTGCCCCGCTGAAGTCCAGGTCATTGGACGTGCTGTGCCGCCTGCGCTCGACCTTGCCACAGGAGTCCACGGTGATCTCGGTCGGGGGAGTGGAGACGGCGGACGATGTCCTGGAACGCCTGGCGGCCGGGGCGGATCTGGTCCAGGGGTACACCGCCTTCCTGTATGAAGGCCCGTTCTGGGTCGCCCGGATCAACCGCGGATTGCGCAAGGCCTTCTCCGGTCGCTGATCCTGCACACAGGCAACGAGGGCCCCCACCGATGGTGGGGGCCCTCGTTGCATGCTCCGGGAAGCAGTGCGGTCAGTCGACCGGTCCGCCGCGGGCGACCTGCGGCTTCGGCAGGCGCAGCTTGCGGAACTGCAGGCCGCGCATCGCCGCGTACCACAGCACTCCACGGTCCCGGGTGCCGAACTTATCGGTCAAGCGCCGTTTGAGCTGGCGCGTCATGATGAACGAGTCCAGGACCGTGACGCCCAGGACGATCCACAAACCGAAGGTGACGTAGGCGGTGACCTGGATGTTGCTGCTCATCGAGAAGGAGATGATGAGGAAGACCAGGATGATGATCATCAGGAACTCACCGACCATCCAGCGGGAGTCCACGAAGTTGCGGGCGAAACGCTTCTGCGGACCCTTGTCCCGGGTCGAGAGGTAGCGTTCGTCGCCGGTCTCGTTGGCCAGACGCATCCGCTCCTGGGCGGCCGAACGCTGCTGGCGCGCCTGGGCCTTGGCCGCCTTCCGGTCGCTGGGCACCAGGGGACGCTTGTTCTGCGCCTGCTGGCTGTTGCGCCTCGGCGTCGGCGTGCCCTTGCCTAGGGCCGGGCTGTCTGACTCTTCTGGGGTGGCCGGCGGCTGTGCGGCATCGGCTTTTTTGCTTCCAAACACGTGCCAAGTCTAGCCGGGCCTCTCCCGCAGCCGAAACGCCGGGCGGTTGTAGGCTGAAGCCATGACTACTTCCGAACCCGTTTCCGCCGCCGTCGATCACGGCGTCGATCTGGCAGCGATCACCGAGCGCGTGAACCGTGCCATCGACCAGACCCTGACCGAGCTGAAATCCCTTGTCGCCATCCCCGGGATCGCCTGGGAGGCCTTCGATGCCGCCGAACTCGATCGCAGCGCCGAAGCCGTCGCCGCATTGGTCCGTTCCACCGGCATGGAGGACGTGCAGATCCTTTCGGTGGACACCCCCGAGGGCAAGCCGGGCTCCCCGGCCGTCGTGGGCCGGCGCCCGGCCCAGCCCGGCAAGCCGACGATCCTGCTGTACGCCCACCACGATGTCCAGCCCCCGGGGGATCCGGACCTGTGGAACACCGCCCCCTTCGAAGCCACCGAATCCGAGGGCCGGCTGTACGGTCGTGGTGCCGCCGATGACAAGGCGGGCATCATGGTCCACATCGCCTCGCTGCGCGCGGTGCTCGACGTCGTGGAGGACTTCGGCGTCGGAGTGACCTATTTCTTCGAGGGGGAGGAGGAAGCCGGTTCGCCCTCCTTCCGCCCGTTCCTGGAGAAGCACCGCGAACTGTTGGCCTCCGATGTGATCGTCGTGGCCGATTCCAGCAACTGGAAGGTCGGTGTCCCGGCCTTGACCACCAGCTTGCGGGGGATGGTCGGCGCCGAGATCGAAGTCCGCGTCCTGGACCACGCAGTGCATTCGGGCATGTTCGGTGGCCCGGTCCTCGATGCCCCCACCGTGGCCGCGCGACTGATCGCCTCCTTCCATGATGATGAAGGCAACGTCGCCGTCGAGGGTCTGCTGGCCCGCGACACCGATCCGGTGGACTACGCCGAGGCCGACTTCCGGGCCGATTCCTCGGTGGTCGAGGGATACCGCCTGGCCGGTACCGGCGCGCTGGCCGACCGGCTCTGGAACAAACCGGCACTGTCGGTCATCGGCATGGACATGCCTTCCGTGGATCTGTCTTCCAACACCCTGCAGCCGTCGACCCGGCTGAAGATCAGCGTCAGGTTGGCCCCCGGCCAGGATCCGCAGGAAGCAGCCGAGGCGCTGCAACGCCACGTGGAGTCACAGGACCTCTTCGGCGCCCAGGTCGACTTCACCGCCGTCGAACAGGGCAATGCCTTCTCCACCGACACCCAGGCGGCAGCCGCCCGGGCCAGCCTGTGGTCCTTGGAGAAGGCCTGGGGCGTCACCCCCGTGGAAACCGGCATCGGCGGCTCGATTCCGTTCATCGCCGATCTGCTCGATGTCTACCCGCAGGCCCAGATCCTGGTCACCGGGGTCGAGGACCCCGACTCGCGGGCCCATAGCGCCAACGAGTCGCTGCATCTCGAGGATTTCCGCAAGGCCGTCATCGCCGAAGCACTGCTTCTGGCGCGGCTTGATTCAGAAGGACTGAAATAAGGGTGCCTGTCGTACCATGGGACATGAGGGGACGGCACGCTACGGTGCCGCCCTCCGGAACAAGCAATATTGGAGGACCAGATGACCGCCACGACCAATGATTCGACCGCCGGTTCCACCGAGGAGCTCAAGACCCACGAGGTGCTTCTCTCCGATGTGGCCGCGGAAAAGGTCCGCAGCCTGTTGGAGCAGGAAGGGCGAACCGATCTCCGCCTGCGCGTGGCCGTCCAGCCGGGTGGCTGCTCCGGCCTGATCTACCAGCTCTACTTCGACGAGCGCCAGCTCGATGGTGATGCCGTGCGCACCTTCGAGGGGGTCGACGTCATCATCGACAAGATGAGCGTGCCCTACCTCGCCGGTGCCTCCATCGACTTCGAGGACACCATCTCCAAGCAGGGCTTCACCATCGACAACCCCAACGCCGGCGGCTCCTGCGCCTGCGGCGACTCGTTCCACTAGGACGCTGCCGACCTGAATCCCACGTCAACGTAACCATCGGTTGACACGGGGTTTCGGTCGGCATTCCGTCGTTCGAGAGGGTAAGCTCTACGATGAGTAGTAAAACTATTGGTCTCGAAGTGCCGGTGCCGGATGCCTTGCTGCGGCCGGAACCGAATCTGGCAGCTCCGAGACCACGTATCGCACCAACAAAGAGGAAGGGCCGTCTGTGAGTTCGCAAGACCGAACCAGCAGCAGTCGCAGGGGCAAGGCCAAGGTACTGGCCATCGCCGGCGCGGGGGCGCTGCTGCTGACGGGTTGTTCAGAACAAGTCCAGCGTGGCTGGCTCCCGAACGAATCCCGGGATATCACCAACCACACTGCAAGCATCCAGGATCTCTGGGTCCACACATGGGTCACCGTCCTTCTGGTCGGCATCATGACCTGGGGGCTGATGATCTGGTGCATCGTGGCCTACCGCCGCCGTAAGGGCGAAGTCGGTTTCCCACGCCAGCTCAGCTACAACCTCCCCATGGAGATCCTCTACACGGCAGTGCCGTTGATGATGGTCCTGACGTTCTTCACGTTCTCGGATAGCACCCAGACCGCCATCGAAGAACCCGTCGATTCCGAACTGGTCGTTGATGTCCAGGCGAAGCAGTGGGCCTGGGATTACAACTATTCCTACCAGGGCGAAGAAAAGTACGATGCCAGCGTTCAGGCCCACTTGGATGGTTCCAAGGGCAAGAACGATGAAATCGCCACGTTGTACCTGCCGGTCGACACCTCGGTGACGCTCGAGCTGAACAGCCGTGACGTCATCCACTCCTTCTGGGTTCCTGCCTTCCTGCAGAAGCTCGACATGATTCCGGGCAAGACCAATACGATCTACCTCACTCCGCAGGAGGAGGGCACGTACGCCGGCAAATGTGCCGAGCTGTGCGGCGAGTACCACTCCGAGATGCTCTTCAACGTCGAGGTCGTTTCCGAAGCCGAGTTCAAGTCCAAGCTTTCCGAGATGGAAGACGGACACATCGGCAAGGACTACAGCCGCAAGCCGGACGAGGTCAATTCCATCACCATTCCGGGAGAGGAAGGGGAGTAGGCCGCGATGACTACTTATGAATACGCCACGGACGAGGCCAAGCCCCTCGCCCCCCGGGTCGTGCCGGTCTCCAAGGGACGCATCGTCGTCAACTGGATCACCTCCACCGACCACAAGACGATCGGTTACATGTACCTGATCGCCTCCTTCATCTTCTTCTGCATCGGCGGCATCATGGCGCTGTTGATCCGTGCCGAGCTCTTCGAGCCGGGCATGCAGATCCTGCAGACGAAGGAGCAGTACAACCAGCTGTTCACCATGCACGGCACCATCATGCTGCTCATGTTCGCCACCCCGTTGTTCACCGGTTTCGCCAACGTCATCATGCCCCTGCAGCTCGGGGCCCCCGATGTGGCGTTCCCGCGTCTGAACGCACTGGCCTTCTGGTTCTACCTCTTCGGTTCCACCATTGCCATGGCCGGCTACATCACCCCGCAGGGTGCCGCTTCCTTCGGTTGGTTCGCCTATGCGCCGCTGTCGAATACGACGTTCAGTCCGGGGGTCGGCGGTGACCTCTGGGTCTTCGGCCTGGCCCTGTCCGGCTTCGGCACCATCCTGGGTGCGGTCAACTTCATCACCACCATCATCTGCCTGCGTGCACCGGGCATGACCATGTGGCGCATGTCGATCTTCAGCTGGAACACGTTGATCACTTCACTGCTGATCCTCATGGCCTTCCCGCCGCTGGCCGCCGCCCTGTTCGGCCTCGGTGCCGACCGACGCTTCGGCGCCCATATATACGACCCCGACGCCGGGGGACCGGTGTTGTGGCAACACT
>NZ_JBQSWW010000018.1:0-72992 GCF_052377515.1 Arthrobacter sp. AOP36-C1-22
GACTCCGGAGCTGATGTCGGAGCCGGCTCGGCAGGATCCGCGGAGGAATCCTCGGGGGCTGCCTCCGCCGTCGTGCTCTCGTCCGTGGTGTCTTCGGCCACCGGCTCGAAGCCCTCGCGGTAGACTGAGGTCTCCGCCTCCGGATGGCGGACCCCCTGGACGACGACGATCGCCAGACCCACCGCGATGGCGGCGAAGGAGGCCCAGATATTGGCCGGGATGCCCAGGAACACGTCCGAGGTCGGGTCGATCCGGATGGCCTCGAGCCAGCTGCGGCCCAGGCCGTACCAGATGAGGTAAAGGCCCAGTGCGCGGCCCCAGCGGGCACGCATCCGCCGCTCGAGCCACAGGATCACGGCGACGCCGATGAGGTTCCAGATGATCTCGTACAGGAACAATGGGTGGAACAGGGTGCCGATGGCTGCGTCGGCCGGGAAGTTCGGGTTCGAGGACTCGATCTCCAGACCCCAGGGCAGTGTGGTCGGCAGGCCGAAGAGTTCGTGGTTGAACCAGTTGCCCAACCGGCCGATCGCCTGGGCCACGAGCATGGCCGGGGCCACCGCGTCGGCGAAGGACAGGAAACGGACCCCGGCCCGCCGGCAGCCGATGAACACGCCGAGCGCACCACCGAGCAGCGAACCGTAGAGGGCGTTGCCGCCGTCCCAGATCTTGATGATGTCCCAGGGGTCGGCACCGGGGTAGAAGTAGTCGCTGATATGCGTGAACACATGGTAGAAACGGGCGCCGACCAGCCCCAGCGGCACACACCACAGCACGACGTCGAGGACGACCTCGGCATTGCCTCCCCGTCGTTTCAGGCGGCGCTGGGTGATCACGATGGCGGCGGCGATGCCGGCCAGGATGCACAGGGCATAGGTGTGGATCGTCAACGGCCCCAGGTTCAGCTGGGACAGGGCGGGATCGGGGCTGGGCAAGCTCGCGGGAAGGTACATCAGGACCCTACATGTCAGGGGGCGTGGTCACGTCCGATCATGTCATTCTTTGGGTCGGGTCGTTGAATATCCGGGCCCCAGGTCACCGCGCGCCTCGGAATAGTCGGCCCTTCGGGGCCGTTGTCGCCCCTATGAAGGTCATTGGAGTCACAGAATTCGGAGGGCCGGAAGCCCTCGCCATCCACGAGGTCCCCGAGCCCCATGCCGGCCCGGGCCAGGTACGAATCAAGGTCCGTGCCACCGCCGTCAGCCCCACGGACACCTCGATCCGCACCGGCGCCAACGCGGCGGTCACCGAGGCGAAGGAGCCCCCGTACGTGCCGGGCATGGATGCCGCGGGCGTCATCGACGAAGTCGGCGACGGGGCAGGCTTCGCCCTCGGCGACGAGGTCATGGCCATGGCCGTCCCCGATGGCGAACACGGAGGCGCCTACGTCTCCTACCTGGTGGCCGACGCCGATTCGGTGGCCGGGATCCCCGCCGGAACCACCCTCGAGGCAGCCTCCACGTTGCCGATGAACGGGTTGACGGCGATGCAGGCACTGCGGCGGCTGGACCTGCAGCCCGGGCAGGTCCTGGCGGTCACCGGGGCCGCAGGAACCATGGGTGGCTATGCGATCCAGCTGGCCAAGCACGCCGGGCTGACTGTCGTCGCGGACGTCGCTGAGAAGGACCGGCAGATCGTCGAGGCAACGGGAGCGGATCATCTGGTCCCGCGCGGTGACGATGTCGCCCAACATATCCGAGGGCTCTACCCCGAGGGCGTCGACGGGCTGCTGGACGCGGCGGTCCAGCACGAGGTGGCGCTGCCGGCCGTCAAGGACGGGGGCGGTTTCGCCACCGTGCGCGGCTTCAACGGTCCCACCGAACGTGGCATCACCATCCACCAGGTCTTCGTCCCCGCCGACTACCACTCGGACGGGAAGCTCGACGAGCTACGCCGGCTCGTCGACGCCGGCCAGCTGAGCCTGCGGGTCGCCGACGTCCTGCCGGCCGACCGTGCCGCCGAAGCGCACCGCCTGCTCGAAGCCGGCGGGATCCGTGGACGGCTGGTGCTGGTCTTCGACTGATCGGTGTCCGGCACGGCCCGGCCCGGTTCGGTCCCGGGCCCGCGGCACCACCGGGCACAATGGGTGGGTGACTTCCCCGCCCCCCGGCGCCGACCGGCCCTTCGACCTGGAAACCCTCGGAGCAGGGCTGGTCTTCGCCGCCTCGCTGCCCGCCCTCGAGGACGCCCTGGCCGCAAACGCCCCGGCCGGCACCGCCGTCGTCCAGGCGCCGCCGGGGACCGGCAAGACCACCCTGGTGCCACCCCTGGTGGCGAATCTGGCCGGCCGGGTGATCGTCACCCAGCCCCGCCGGGTCGCCGCCCGCGCCGCGGCACGACGCCTGGCCCAGCTCGACGGCAGCCGGGTCGGGGACCGGGTCGGATACACGGTCCGCGGCGAACACCACGCCGGGCCCGCCACCCGGGTCGAATTCGTGACCCCGGGGATCCTGTTGCGTCGGCTCCTGGCCGATCCCGGGCTGGAGGGTATCGGCGCCGTCATCATCGACGAGGTCCACGAGCGGGCCCTGGACACCGATCTGCTGCTGGGCCTGCTCGCCGAGGTCCACGAACTGCGCGGCGATCTGACCTTCCTGGCCATGTCGGCGACCCTGGACGCCCCCCGTTTTGCCGCCCTGTTGTCCACGGCCGACGGCGAAGGCCCGGCCCCGGTGATCGACTGCCCCTCGGCACTGCACCGGTTGGAGACCCGCTGGGAACCGGCCGCGGTGGCCCGGCTGGATGACCGCGGGGTCACGCGGGCCTTCCTGGATCATGTGGCCACCACCGCCACGACCGCCCACCACAGCGCGCTGGTCGCCGACCCCGCCGTCGACGCCCTGGTCTTCGTCCCCGGGGCCTGGGAAGTCGCCCAGGTGGCCGGGGCACTACGCCGCCGGGTCGGCGCGGGCGTCGAAGTGCTGGAACTGCACGGGCAGATCGACAGTGCCAGCCAGGACCGGGCCGTGAAGGGCCGGGACGCGGGGGACCCGCCACGCGTGGTCGTCTCCACGTCGCTGGCCGAATCCTCGCTGACCGTCCCCGGCGTGAGGCTGGTGATCGACTCCGGGCTCGCCCGTGAACCCCGCCGCGATGCCACCCGCGGCATGACCGGCCTGGTCACGGTCTCGGCCTCCCGGGCCTCGGCCGATCAGCGAGCCGGTCGCGCCGCACGGCAGGGACCGGGAACCGTGGTGCGCTGTTACGACCAGAAGACCTTCGGCGCCGCCCCGGGGCATCCGACCCCGGAAATCGCCGTCGCCGAACTGACCGGCGCGGCCCTGACCCTGGCCTGCTGGGGCGCCCCCGGTGGCAGGGGACTGAAACTGCCGCAGGAACCGCCACGGACCACCCTGGCCGACGCGCTGGCCGTGCTGACCGAACTCGGGGCCATCGACGTGAACGGGCTGGCCACCGGGCTGGGCCGGACCCTCTCGGGCATCCCCGCCGAACCGCGCCTCGCCCGGGCGCTGATCGACGGGACCGCCTGGCAGCAGGCGGCAGCTCCCGGTCACCAAGCCGGGACGAACCGCAAGGCAGCGGCCCGTTCCGTCGCCGAGATCGTGGCCATGGTCGCCGGTGAGGCCCGCGCCCCGGGAGCCGATCTGACCCGGCTGCTGGCGGCCCTGCGCTCCGGGTCCGACCCCGCGAGCCGGAGTTGGAAACGCGAGACCACCCGGCTGGAGGCCATCCTGGCCCGCACCCGGGCGCCCGCGGCCCCCGCCGCTGCCACCGCCGTGGCCTCGGGGCCCGGTGCCCCCGCGGAGGCAGGACTCATCGTCGCCCTAGCCTACCCCGACCGGATCGCCCGCAGGGTCGAATCAGGGGCGGGCCAGAGCTACCTGTTGGCCTCGGGCACCCGCGCCGGACTGCCTGCCGGGTCCTCGCTGGCAGGGCAGCCGTGGTTGGCCGTCGCCGAGGTCTCCCGCGCGGCGGGCCGGGCCGCCGCCGGAACCGGGGCCGTCATCCGCTCCGCGGCACCGTTGGATGCCGAGACGGCCGAAGCCGCCGCCGGACATCTGCTGACCGACCGGGTCCACGCCCGGTTCGAATCGGGTCGGGTCCTGGCCCGGAGGGAACGCCGGCTGGGGTCCATCGTCCTGGGCACGACGCCGGTCCGCGCCTCCGTGGAAGAGGCGGCCGCGGCCGTCGCCACCGCCCTGGAAACCGGTGGACTGGACATCATCGGTTTCTCCGCCCGAGCCGATGGGCTGCGCCGCCGGATGGCCTTGCTGCACCGAGAACTCGGCGCCCCGTGGCCCGATGTCAGCGAGAGCGCCCTGCTGGGCCGGTTGGATGACTGGTTGGGCCCCGAACTCCAGGCGTTGGCCGCCGGGGCCGGCGTGAAGTCGGTCGATCTGGCCGAACCGTTGCGCCGGCTCCTCCCCTGGCCGCAGGCCTCGCGCTTCGCCGACCTGGCTCCGGAACGGTTGCTGGTCCCCAGTGGATCCAAGGTGCGGATCGACTACCCGGCGATCGGTGACGAGCAGGCCCGCCCCGTCGTCGCGGTGAAATTGCAGGAATGCTTCGGGTGGGCCGCCACCCCCCGGCTGGTCGACGAGCGGGTGCCGGTGTTGTTCCATCTATTGTCCCCGCGCGGCAGCGCCCTGGCGGTGACCGACGACCTGGCCTCGTTCTGGTCGGGCCCCTACGCGCAGGTCAGGGCGGAGATGCGCGGGAAGTACCCCAAGCATCCGTGGCCCGAGGACCCGTGGTCTTCCACGGCCACCGCCAAGACGAAACGGCGGTTGACCGAAGGTGGTTCAGGCGCGGCAAAAAAATAATTCAAGATCTTTCCAATCCGGACACGCGCAGGGTTCCGAATGTGTTGTGCGACACCACCAGAAGGTGTTGTGAATCATGAACGCATCACGAACACCGGTTTCCGCCGCTTCAGACGGGGGCCACCGATGGAAGGAAAAGATCATGAAGAAGAACCTCCAACTACTGGCCGTGCCGGCAATGGCGCTGGGTATGGTCGCGTTCTCCGCGGCAGGGGCCCAGGCAGCGGATTCCTACTCGGCCCAGCTGACCGAACAAAACGGCAGCGGGGCCTCCGGATCCGCTTCGATCACCCTGGACGGGAACATGGCCACGGTCTCGGAGAAGGTCAGTGGCCTGGCCAAGTCCTTCGACGGCGACCCGTACCCGCACGTCCAGCACGTCCACGTGACCGTGAACGACACGGGCAAGTGCCCGACCATCGCCAACGACAAGAACGGCGACGGCGTGGTCAGCACCCCCGAGGGCGGCTCCGCCTACGGCGAGGTGGCCACCACGTTGTCCACCAAGGGAGACACCAGTGCCAAGGCGGCCACCGACCTGGAAGTCGCCGGCATGGGTGACAGCTTCACCTATGAGCGCACCTTCGAAATGAACCAGAAGACGATCGACGGGATCAAGAACGGCCAGGCCTCCGTCGTCGTGCACGGACTCGACCCGGCCACCCTGGGCGCAGACGCCCAGGAGGCCAAGTCACCACTGGTTCCCGAACTGCCGTTGGCAGCCACCGCGCCCGCACTGTGCGGGACGTTGACGGCCGGGCAGATGGACATGCCTCAGGGCAACCCTGAAACCGGTGGTGGCAGCACCGCCGGCATGGACGCCTCCACGATGGCCCTGGGTGGCGGCCTGGTTCTGGCAGCTGCCGGCGCCGGTGTCTTCATGGTCCGCCGTCGTCAGGCAGACCAGAACTAGGAAAGGCACCCCCGGAGAAGAAAAGGACTGGAACCGATGAAGCACGCACGGAAAAACCCACGCAACGGCCGCGGTCGTCGCATCACCGCGATAGCGGTGACCGCAACGGTCGGCCTCGTCGGAGCAGTCCTGATCGGAGTCGGCGCGCGGGGGGAAGCACCACCGCCCTCGCCGCCGGCCTCCGAGGCCATCGCGGACACGCCCAGCGCGCCCCCCACCACCTCGCCACCGCCGACGGCCATGCCGTCGGCCACCCCGACCAAGACCACCACCGAGTCATCGTCGAAGGCCCCGAAACCGAAACCCAAGCCCAAGCAGACCCAGGCTCCGGCTCCGAAGCCGCTGAAGCGTTCGCAGCCGGTCCGCCTGCAGATCCCGGCCATCGACGTCGATACCGATCTGCTCAACGTCGGCCTCAAGGCCGATGGAACCATCGGGGTCCCCCCGTTGGACCCGGACGCACCGGCCGGTTGGTATAAGCGCGGCCCCTCACCGGGTGAACAAGGCCCCGCCGTGCTGCTGGGGCATGTCACTGCCACCAAGGACGAAGGCCCGGCGGTGTTCTTCAAGCTCGGGGACCTGCGCAAGAAGGACGAGATCTCGGTGACCCGCGCCGACGGCAAGGTCGCCGTCTTCAAGGTCACCCAGATCATCCAGACCAAGAAGGACGCCTTCTCCAGCGCGGGGACCTACGCCAATACCGACGATGCCGAGCTGCGGGTGATCACCTGCGGGGGACCGTTCGACAAGGCCACCCTGCGGCATGAGGACAACATCGTCGTCCACGCCAAACTCGTCTCCACGCATCCGGTCTAGAGCCGGGAATCCGCCCCGGCGGAGGTGGAAGACCGCATGACTCCCGTCCCGTGCCAAACCTTGGGGGGTGGCACGGGGCGGGTCTACGGTGGGGGCATGAAAAGTCAGGAAATCCAGCTCACGGCCCTGCCCGACTCCACCGTCACCGCAGCGGACTTCGGGGTCTTCGACGCCGAGACGCCCGACCCCGGACCGGGGCAGGTCCTTGTGGCCATCCGCCGCCTGGGCCTGAATGCCGGGCTGGCCTCACGGATCGGCAGCGAAGGCACGGCCTACGGCCCGGGCATCGGGGTGGGGGACACCCCCGCCAGCGACGCAGTCGTCGAGGTCATCGAATCGGCCAGCGAGGCGTTCGCCGTCGGGGATCTGGCCGTGGGAAAGGTCCACTGGCGCAGCATCGAGGTCTGCGAGGCCGGGGAACTGCGCCGGATCGGCGCCGAAGCCGAGGACCTGGCCTTGGAGGACCACCTCACGATCCTGGGGCATGTGGGCTTCACCGCCTATACCGGGATGATCCATGTCGCCCGGGTCCAGCCGGGGGAGGACGTCTATGTCACGGGCGCCGGCGGCGGGGTGGGAAGCTGCGCCGTACAGTTCGCCAAGGCCCGCGGGGCCCGGGTGATCGGCTGCGCCGGCTCGGCGGAGAAGGTCGAACTGATCACCGGCACGCTGGGGGCCGACGCCGCCGTGAACCGGCATGATGGCGAAGCCCTGGACCTGCTGCGGCAGGCCGCGCCCGAGGGGATCGACCTCTACTATGACAATGTCGGCGGCGACCAACTCGAAGCCGCCCTGGAGATGCTCCGCCACGGCGGCCGCGTGGTGATCTGCGGGGCGGTGGCGAAGGGCACCGGGTCGGGGGCACCCCGGAACTACACCCGGCTGATCTACGGGGAACTGACCATGCGCGGCTTCACCGTCACCGAACACGAGGACCTGCGCCCCCAGTTCGAGGCCGAGGTCGGCCAATGGGTGCGCGAGGGCACGGTCCGCGGGATCCACACCGGATTCACCGGGATTGAGAGTCTGCCGCGGGCCTTCGAATCGCTGCTGGCCGGAACGAGCGAGGGCCGGGTCATCGTCTCGATGGATGAAGCCGGACTCAGTTAGAAGGCCCGTTCGCGGTCCACCGAGCGGGGGCGTCGGGCGTTTTCCTTGCGCAGGGCCAGCGCTGCGGCCGGCTGCAGAAGCAGGGCGAGCAGCGCGAATAAGGCACCCAGCAGGGCCACGTTCAGGGTGACGGGGTGATCGAACGCCGAATAGAACCTGATGAGCAGGAGGACCACTAGGGGCACCAGGGCGAAGAGGGCGCCGCCGGGGTGGGCGAGGATCCAGCGTGGGCTCACGGCGCCGGCGACGGAAATCCCGGCCGAGAAGGCCACGAACAGACCCAGCAGGCCCGACCACATGTTTTGGTTGCTGTGGAAGAACTCACGACCTGCTTCGCTGCCCACGACCGTGAAAGCACCCACGATGGCCACGACCGCCGTCACCAGCAAGAGCAGCCGAATGATGATCAGAACGACGCGCATGATTCCTCCCCTGGGAACGGAGCTGACGTTCCTTCCAATGTAGGCCGGTGCCCTGCCCCCAGCAAGGCTTATTCGTCCCCGGTTGCGCGTTACCGCCCGTTCCCGGATTCCGGCTTCTGCTCGTGCCCCAGATGCAGGGTGTCCTTGACCCGCTCCACTCCTTCGGTGAACACCGCCTTGGCCGTATCGGCCATGACATCGAGGCCCTCGGGGTCGCCCTTGAGCAGGGCCATCCCGGTGTTCTTCGCGAACTCGAAGGCGACCTTCGGAGGCAGCGGTGGGACGCTCTTGCTGGTGTAGGCATCGATGAGGGTCACCCCCCGGTGGGCGAAGGCGGCATCCCAGGCGGCGGCGACCTCGTCATCGCTCCTGACCTGGATCCCCTGGAAGCCCAGGAGTTCGGCGTAGCCGGCATAGTCCATGGTCTCCACGTCCTGGGAAGCCGGCCACAGCGGGTTGCCGTCCTCGGTGCGCATCTCCCAGGAGACCTGGTTGAGGTCGTTGTTATGCAGGACCAGGATGATCAGTTGCGGGTTCTGCCACCGCGAGAGGTATTTCTTGATCGTGATGAGCTCGTTCATGCCCAGCATCTGGAAGGCGCCATCGCCGATCGTGCAGATGACGCTGCGCTCGGGGTGGGCGAATTTCGCGGCCGTGGCATAGGGCATCGCCGCCACCATGGTGGCCAGCCGTCCGGAGAGGTCCCCCATCATCCCTTCGCGCAGCCGGATGTGGTGGCCGTACCAGTCGGCGGTCGAGCCCGCATCGGCGGTGACGATGGCGCGCGGGGGAAGACGCTGGTTGAGCTCGTGGTAGACCCGGCGCGGGTTCACCCCGTCGTCGTAGGAGACCATGGCTTCGGCCTCCATCTCCGCTTCCCATTCCTTCATGCCCGCCGCGACACGCTCCTGCCAGGAGAAGTCCGTGGTGGCCTGCAGATGGGGGATCAGGGCGGTGAGGGTCTCCTTCACGTCCCCCCAGAGGTTCAGCTCGGTGGGGTAGCGCAGCCCCATCTGTTCGGGTTTGAGATCGACCTGGACGGCCCGGGCCTGCCCTGATTCCGGCAGGAACTGGGCATAGGGGTAGTTGGTGCCCAGCAACACCAGGGTGTCGCAGTCGGCCATCTGCTCCACGCTGGGCCGCGATCCCAGCAGTCCGAGCTGTTGGGAATGGTGGGGCACCTCGGAGGGGATGACTTGTTTGGCCCGCAACGCGGTGATGATCCCGGCGCCCCGGAGTTCGGCGGCCTTCAGGACCTCGGCGGTGGCCCCGTTGGCGCCGTGCCCGACGAGGAAGCTCACCTTGGAGCCGGCGTTGATGATCTCGGCGGCCTTGAGGATCTCACTGTGGGCAGGGACGACGGCGGTGGAGGGGGCGACGGCGCTGGAGCGCGAGACCCAGCTCTGCGGGCGCAGTGCGGGCATCTTCTGGTCCTGGACATCGTGCGGGAGGATGACGACGGTGGGGCCCAGCCGGACGCGGGCGGTGCGGAAGGCGGTGTCCACGACGGCCTGGGCCTGTTCGGGGGAGACGATCGTCTGCACGTAGACCGCAACATCCGCCAACGCCCGTTCCAGATTGCTGACCTGCTGGCCGAAGGTGCCCAGCGCGTTCAGCCCCTGTTGTCCCACGAAGGCCACGACGGGCTGGTTGTCCATCTGGGCGTCGTAGAGCCCGTTGAGCAGATGGAACACCCCGGGGGAGGAGGTTGCCACGCAGACCCCCACCTCGCCGGTGAACTTGGCGTGGGCGGTGGCCATGAGCGAGCAGATCTCCTCGTGGGTCGGACGGATGTAGTCCACCCCGTCGTCCTCACGCTCCGCCTGGCCCAGGGCGCCGTCGAAGGCGCCGATCCCGTCCCCGGGGAAACCGAAAACGCGGCTGACACCCCATTCCCTGATGCGCTCGATCACGAAGTCGCTGACCGTTCCTGCCATGGGAGGTACCTCCTGGAGATTGTTGCCGTGGCCCGGTGGGGATTTTTTCAGCTTCCTCGGAACCGACGCAAACTTCAAGGGCCCCCCAGTAGGCTGTAGCGGTGGATCTTCAACTCCTGGCCGTGGCGGCCTCCCTGGTGTTCATCGGTGCCGTCGCCCAACGGGTCGCCGGGCTGGGATTCGCCATGCTGGCCTCACCGTTCCTGGTGTTGCTGCTCGGCCCCCATGAGGGGGTGCTGCTGGTGAACATCTGCGGCGTCGTCTCCTCCACGCTGATCACCCCGCGGGTCTGGAAGGACATCAACTGGTCCGCGTTCCGCTGGCTGGCCGCCTTCAGCGTCGTCGGCTCCGTCATCGGGGCGCTCATCGCCACCCGGCTGGAGTCTGCGGTCCTCTCCCTGTCGGTGGGCATCATCGTGCTGATCGCCCTGCTCCTTTCGCTGGGCCTCTCCCGCTCCAGCGTCGCCGTCGGAGGCCCCGGCATCCGTTCCGCCGCCGGGGCGCTGTCGGGGCTGACCAGCTCCATGGCAGGGGTCGGTGGCCCGGCGGTCAGTGCATACGCGGTCCTCACCCGTTGGGATCAACGCTCCTTCGCCGCCACCATGCAACCGTTCTTCGCGGTCACCGGAACCGTCTCCGTGGTGTCGAAGGTCCTCCTCGCCCCGGAGCAGCAACTCATCCTGCCCTGGTGGTACTGGGCGCTGATCGTCCTGGCGATCGTGGTGGGGATCTTCGGCGGTGAACGACTCCAGCGCCACGTCCATGACCGTCATGCCCGGGCATTCATCCTGATCATCGCGTTCGTCGGGGCCTTCGCCGCCATCGCCAAGGGCTGGTTCGGCCTGCTCTGAGCCGGCCGCCCGGCCAGGGCCGCCGGCCGCGGGGGCCGGCAATGCCCTGGGCCCGGTCCTGCTAGTTTCGCCGGGCGACGATGACGGTGTCTTCCAGGTCGACGACGGCGCCCTCGGGGCCGGTGGCCTGCCGCGGCCTGGCCTCCGCGGTGACGACTGTCCACCGGTCCTCGTCGAGTCCGAGGAGTTCGAGTTCCTCGGCGGGGGTGGGGAAGTCGTGGGGGCCGTGGGAGGTGGGGGCCTCGCCGGGATCGTGCCGGTGCCGGGACCAGGGTGGCATGGCGGCATGGGAGACGATCAGCAGGGTGCCGCCGGAGGCCACGGCTTCGGCGGCCCGGCGCAGGACCTCCCCGCGGGGCAGGTCCACCGGGGAAGCCAGGAAGCAGGCGGAGACCAGATCGTAGGTCCCCGGAGGGAAGTCCTCGCCCAGATCGACCTGAAGCCAGTTGACGTCTTCGGCGCCCAGGCCGCGGGAGCGGGCCTCCTGGGCGGCCCGTCCGAGGGCCGTGGTGGAAATATCCGCCCCGGTGACCGTCCAGCCGGCCTCGGCCAACCAGAGCGAATCCCCGCCTTCCCCGCAGCCCAGATCCAGGGCGCTGCCCGGTTTCAGCGGGGAAACAACGTCCACCAGGGCCCGGTTGGCAGCCCCGCTCCAGATCCTTTCGCGCTCGCCGTACCGGGCTTCCCAGAAGGCGCGCGGCTCGATGGGCGCCTCGTCGTGGTGGTGTTGGTGCTCCATGTCGGTGCTGCTCCGTTCGTTCATGCCGCGTGAACCTGCTGTGCTGCGTGGTTGAAATCCTCGGTCACCAGATCCATGTTGACCATGCTGCCAGCCATCGTGCCCGCCGACATGCTCATCGGCACATTGGCCATCGGGGCGACGAGGTTTCCGGCAGCCCAGATCCTCGGGTGACTGGTTTTGCCGGTGGGATCGGCGGCGATGAAGCTGCCAAAAGGTGTCTGCTCCCGCGTCAAACCCAGTCCGTCAAGGTAGGCGTCCTGGGGGTGGAGTTCACCGGCGGTGAAAAGGGCGTCGAGGTTCCGTTGCCCGCCGTCTACCATCCGCACCCCGGTGAGGGCCCCGGCGTCGCTCCTGAGGATGCCGGTGACCTGCCGGTTGTCGATCACCACGTCCCGGGAGGCCAGGGTGGTGGCCAGTGCGTCGTCGATGGGCCCGGCGCCGGCGCTGAAGAGGACGACGTCGTCGCTCCACTGGCGGATCAGCTGCGCCTGGTGCAGGGCCATGGGCGAGGTGGCCAGGATGGCGAGGCGTTGACCGCGGACCTCCCAGCCGTGGCAATACGGGCAGTGCAGCACATCGGTTCCCCAGCCCGCGGCGAGGCCGGGCAGCGGCGGGAGTTCATCGCTGATTCCGGTGGCGGCCACGAGGCGGCGGGCAGCATGGTGCCGGCCCTGGGTATCGGTCACGGTGATACCGGCGTCGGTTGCCACGACGGTTGCGGCTGCCGCCGTGCCGAACTGGACGCCATAGCCGGCGACCTCGGAACGGCCGCGGGCCAAGAAGTCCTCGGGGGCGGTGCCGTCGTGGCCCAGGACACCCTGGATCCCTGCGGCGAAGCGGTTGCGCGGGGTGCCGGTGTCCAGGACAAGCGTGCTGCGGAGCGAGCGGCCGAGCATCAGTGCTGCACTGAGACCCGCGGCGCCAGCGCCGATGATGATGACGTCGTAGTTGCTGTTGGTTTTCATGCTTCAACTGTGGAACCCCCACTGCTATGATGGCAAATATCTTTGCAGAAACAGCAAGAAGGGAAAGATGTGAAGGATACGGTTCTCGAGCAGATCGGCCCCCGACTCCGGGCTGCCCGGGTGAAGCAGGATCGGACGCTGGAGGATCTGGCCTCCAAGACCGGCATATCGGTGTCCACGCTCTCGCGGCTTGAATCGGGCAAGCGCCAAGCCAGCCTGGAACTGCTGTTGCCGCTGACCCGAGCGCTGCGCATCGGCATCGACGAGCTCATCCCCGCCGAGGTGCCCGACCCGCGCGTCCGCCCCACCCGCAGCATGCACCACGGCATCCAGACCCTCAGGCTGTCTCCGCCGAACTCGCCCACGCAGACGTTCAGGATGACCTATCCGGGACGCCAAGTCATGCCGGAGCCCCGCGTGCATGATGGATACGACTGGCTGTATGTGCTCTCCGGGAAATTGCGCCTGCTGCTGGGAGATCGGGACCTGGTGCTCGAACCCGGGGAGGCCGCCGAATTCGATACCCGGATCCCGCACGCCATGGGATCGGCGGATGGCCGATCCGTGGAGGTGCTGAGCATTTTCGGGGGAGACGGCGAACGCATCCACACCAGGGTTTCCGACGGCGACCGACCCGGCGACTGATCCGCCGGCCCTGCCCTCGGACGGCTGGCCGAGGCATGGCCCCGTGCAGGATACTAGGGGAGCACCCCGGCGAGCTGCCGGGCGGAGGCGAGGAGCGGAGCCCGGACATGACCGAACGCTATGTGAAGATCTGCGGTTTGAGCACGCCCGAAACCGTGGCTGCCGCCGTCCAGGCCGGGGCCGATGCCCTGGGATTCATCTTCGCCCCCGGCAGTGTGCGGACCGTGGAGCCGGGGGTGGTCCGCCAACTGATCAACGACGTCCCCGCAACGGTCGAAACCGTAGGGGTTTTCCGCAACCAGCCCCTCGATGTCGTCCTGTCCACCGCGGTAGCGGCAGGGGTGTCCACCGTCCAATTGCATGGTGAAGAACCCCTGGCCGATATCCGCGCCGCCCAGGAGGCTGGTTATCGCACCCTGCGGGCCTTCTCGGCCCCGGCGTATGCCGCCCTGTCCTCGGCCGATCGCGCCGAGTGGGCCGCCGAGCGGATCCTGCTGGACGCCGTCGACCCCGGGGCCGGTGAGACCTTCGACCCCTCGGTGCTGGCCGGCCGGGCCCCTGAGGGATTCTGGCTGCTGGCCGGAGGGCTCACCGTGGACAATGTCGCGGCCCTGCTGAACAGCTCGGGGGCCACGGGCGCCGACGTCTCCAGCGGGGTGGAATCCCGGCGCGGGGTCAAGGACACCGGGTTGATCCGCGCCTTCATCGCCGCAGCACGGTCGGCGGCCGGCTGAGACGGTCGCCGGTCCACCGAAAACCCTTGCCCGAGAAACAATTTGCAGTTAGTGTGCAAATTGTTCGGGTTGCTCGACCCGCCAGTTCCCCCCACCACAGGATGGCAGCGTGAAAAACGGTATGACGGTCACCAGCGACTACTTCCTGCTCGACGAGGAACTCGACGATGCGGAGATCGCCCTGCGCGACAGGATCCGAGCCTACGTCGATACGGATGTCCTGCCCATCATCAACGAGTACTGGGAACGGGCCGAGTTCCCGCACCAGCTTCGCCCCGGCTTGGCGGGCCTGGGCATCATCGGCGGCACCATCGAAGGGTACGGGTGCCCGGGGTTGAGCCGCCGGGCGGCAGGAATCGTCGCCCGCGAAATCTCCCGCGGCGACGGCTCCATCAACACCTATATCGGCGTGCACTCATCGCTGGGCATGGGGACCATCGCCATGCTCGGCAGCGAGGAACAACGCCAACGCTGGCTGCCGGAGATGGCCACGCTTCAGCGCACGGGGGCGTTCGCGCTCACCGAACCAGAGCACGGTTCCGACTCCGTTGCCCTGGAAACCAGCGCCCGCCGCGAGGGCGGAGAATGGGTCCTCAACGGGCATAAACGCTGGATCGGCAACGGGGATGCCGCCGATATCGTCGTCGTCTTCGCCCGTGACGCAGCCGACGGCCAGGTCAAGGGATTCGTGATGGAGAAGAACGACGACGGTACCTACCCCGCAGGATATGAACCCACCGTGATCACCGGGAAAATGGGCAAACGGGCGATCCGGCAATCCGATATCGTGATCTCGGAACTGCGCGTTCCCGCAGCCAACCAACTGGAGAACTGCCACTCCTTCCGCGATGTCTCCCGGGTACTCACCGCAACCCGTGGCGGCGCCGCCTGGGAAGCGGTAGGCCACGCCATGGCCGCCTACGAAATCGCCGCCACCTACGCCGGTCAGCGCGAACAATTCGGCCAACCGATCGCCAGCTTCCAATTGGTGCAGAACAAGCTGGCCAATATGCTCTCCGAGCTCACCGCCATGCAATTGATGTGCACCCGGATGGCCGAGCTGGCAGAGACCGACCGACTCACCGGTCCGATGGCCTCCATGGTCAAGATGTCCACCGCGCAGAAGGCCAAATGGATCTGCAACGAGGCCCGGGACATGCTCGCCGGGAACGGTGTACTCATCGAACGCCATATCGCCCGGCATCTGACCGATATGGACATTGTCAGCACCTATGAAGGGACCGACTCGATCCAGTCGTTGTTGGTCGGCCGGGACATCACCGGCATCTCAGCCTTCAAATAACCCTGCCGCCGAATCAATAGCCTGCCAGTACCTGCACCCCCACCGGAAGGGCTCCATGACCGACCGCAGCTCCCGCCCCGCGCCCCGGGTCGCCCTCTCCCGGCACGACGACGTCGTCCTGCTGACCCTGTTGGCTCCGCCGGTCAACGCCCTGGGGCAGGCGGCCCGCACGGCGATCGCCCAGGCCCTCGATGACGTGGCGGATCTGTCAGGTGTGCGCGCCGTGGTGCTCACGGGCACGGAGAAGGCCTTCTCCGCCGGCGCCGACATCACCGAATTCGGTGGCTCCACCGACAGGATCTCGCTGCCCGAACTCGTGGACCGGATCGAGTCGTTGGCCCTGCCGGTGACCGCAGCCATCTCCGGGGTGGCCCTGGGCGGGGGGCTGGAATTGGCGATGGCCGCCCACAGGCGGGTCGCCCACCCCGAGGCCCTGCTCGGGCTGCCGGAAATCACCTTGGGGCTCATCCCGGGGGCCGGCGGCACCGGGCGGCTGCCGCGACTCGTCGGGCCCGAACGGGCACTGGCCATGATCCTGACCGGAACGCGCGTCGGTGCAGCCACTGCCGAAGGTGACGGGCTCATCGACGCGGTTCTTGATGGTGGGGATTTCTCCTGTGCCGCCGTCGCCTGGGCGGCTTCCCGGCTCGACGAGGAGCCCGGAACCGAGTCGACGCCCCCCACCAGAACCCGTGACCTGAACCGGCGGATCGCCGAAGCTTCAGCCGTTCCGGGAACCATCGAACGCCTCGCGGCCCCGGCACTGCGCAAGGCCAAGGACCCCTTCGCGGCCCGGGCGGCAGTGGACTCCCTCGCCGCAGGCATCGAGCAGGGATTCGACGCCGGGGCGGAGCTCGAACGCGAGAAGTTCCTGGAGCGGCTGGCCAGCGACGAATCGGCGGCCGGTCGCCACCTCTTCGCCGCCGAACGGGCCAGCCGCACGCCCCGGGCCCTCGCCACCGCCCCGGGAGAAACAGCCGCCCGCGACGTGCGGCGTGCCGGAGTCATCGGTGCCGGGACCATGGGCGGGGGCATCGCGTTGGCCCTGGCCACCGCGGGGGTTCCGGTCACCGTGGTGGAAACCTCTGCCGAAGCCCTGGACCGCGGCCTGACCCAGGTCCGGGCGACTCTGGACGTTTCGGTCTCCCACGGCAGCCGCAGCCCCCAGAGGGCCAACGAACAATTTGCTCGCATCAGCGGAAGCCTCGACTACGCCGACCTGGCCTCGGCAGACCTCATCATCGAAGCGGCCTTTGAGGACCTGGACGTCAAAAAAGAGATCTTCGCCCGACTGGATGCCCACGCCAGCGAGGACGCAGTACTGGCCACGAACACCTCCTACCTCGATGTGGACGCACTCGCCGCCACCACGGCCCATCCCGGCCGCGTGCTGGGAATGCACTTCTTCAGCCCCGCGAATGTGATGGAACTGGTGGAAGTCGTCCGGGGGGAGGCCACCGAGACCCGGGTTCTCGCCACAGCGGTTTCCTTGGCCCGGCGGCTGGGCAAATGCCCCGTCGTGGTGGGGGTCTGCCATGGGTTCGTGGGCAACCGGATGCTCGAAGTCCGCGCCCGCCAGGCCGAGGCCTTATTGCTGGAAGGGGCGCTTCCGGGGCAGGTCGATGACGCGTTGACCGGTTTCGGTTTCCGCATGGGCCCGTTTGCCATGGCCGATCTGGCCGGGCTGGATATCGGTTGGCGCAACCGCCAGGCCCGGGGCACCACAGCTGCCGTCAGTGACGCGCTCTGCGAGGCCGGCAGGTTCGGGCAAAAGACCGGAGCAGGTTTCTTCGCCTACCAGGGCCGTGAGCGTCAGGAGGACCCCGCAGTCACCGACATCATCGAAGCTGCCAGCGCCGAACAGGGGATCGAACGCCGGGAAATCGACTCCGCGGAGATCCTCGAACGGCTGCTCTACCCGATGATCAACGAAGGTGCCCGGATTCTCGCCGAGGACATCGCCGAACGCCCCGGGGACATCGACCTCATCTGGGTCAAAGGCTATAACTGGCCCGCCCACCGGGGAGGGCCCATGTTCTACGCCCAGCAGATCGGGTGCGCCCGGATCGCCGATCGGCTCCGCCAGCACGCCCGGGCCACCGGGGATCCGACGCTGGAACCGGCCCCCTGGCTGACCGAGGCGACCCCGGACGGCCAGGGCGCCCCGGGAAATGGTCGAGCATGAACGACGTGGACGGCCGCAGCGCCCGGGCCGAACGCACCCGCTCCCAGATCGTCGACGCCCATTTGGGGCTGATCACCGACGGGAAACTCAAACCCACCGCCCGCCAGGTGACTGAACGCGCGGGGGTGTCCCCCCGGACGCTCTGGGGCCACTTCACCGATATGGAGGCGGTGATGGCCGCCTCCGCCCGCCGACAACTCGATGACCGGGCCTCGGCCTTCACCCCGCCGCCCGAGGGCACCGGCCTGCCCGCACGCATCCAGGCCTACGCGCGCCACCGGGCCGCAGCCTTGGAGGAACTGGCACCACTGGCGCGGGCAGCCGATGTGCAACGCCCCTTCTCACCCGTGCTGCAACAGAATCTGCGTCAGAACCTGGAGAGAATTCGCGCAGAAATCGAAGCCCATTTCGCCGAAGAGCTTGATCGGCATGAGGCGGGGGAGCGGGAACGACTCGTCGCGGCCCTGGTCGTCGTCTCCGACTGGGCCAGCTGGCAACTGCTGCGCCAGTACCTGGAACGTTCCGTTGCCGACGCCAGAGCAGTGCTGGAAACCTCGGTGGCCGCCCTGCTGGCAGCCCCATCCGTATCGGATCCCAGGAAGAAAAACCCGGCATGACAGCATTATCCCTCGCCGCCGTTCTGGAAGGGTCGGCGCGCAAGTATCCGCAGAAGACGGCAGTGATCAGCGAAGGAACGTCCTACACCTACGCACAGCTATGGGGCCAAGCGCTTCAACAGGCGGCCTCGTTGGCCGGTGCCGGGATCCGCGCCGGTGACGCGGTGGCCATCATGAGCCCCAACGTCGTGGACTTCCCACGTTCCTATTATGCCGTGCTCGCCGCCGGCGGGGTGGTCGTACCGGTCCACCTGCTGCTCACCGTCCCGGAGGTCGTGCACGTGCTGGCCGACAGTGGCGCCACGATGCTGATCTGCCACCCCTCCTTCCTGCCGGTCGGAGGTCCCGCGGCCGCGGAAGTGGGGATCCCGGTGGTGACCAGCACCTGGCCACAGCAGGACGCGGAAGACCCGGGCCTGGACGCTGGACTGGAACCGGCGAAGCTGGCCCACTATGTGGCGCGTGAAGCCGAGGACCCCGCCGTCGTCTTCTACACCTCGGGGACCACCGGCACCCCCAAGGGGGCCATCCTGACGCAGGTGAACATGGTGATGAACGCGACCGTATCGGCGGTGGATGCCAACGACGTCCACTACGACGACGTGGCGCTGGGCTGCCTGCCGCTCTTCCACGTCTTCGGGCAGACCGCGAGCATGAACGCCGTCTTCCGGCTCGGCGCCACCCTGGTGCTGCTGCCCCGGTTCAGCGGCGCCGGGGCGCTGGGGTTGATCCGCGAGCACCAGGTCGACGTCTTCCATGGGGTGCCGACCATGTTCCACCAGCTGCTCGCCTCCGCCGAGGACGAATCCGAACTGCCGAGACTCAGGCTCTGCGTCTCCGGGGGAGCTGCCATGGCGCAGACGTTGATGGAGCGGTTCAACGCCGCCTTCGACGTGACCATCTTTGAGGGCTACGGCCTCTCGGAAACCTCCCCGGTGGTCTCCACGAACACCCCTAACGCCGGTGTGAAACCGGGCACCGTGGGCCCGGCGATCTGGGGTGTCGACGTCATGATCAGCGACCGCACCACCCCCGAGACCCTTGCCGAACTGCCCCATGGCGAACTGGGCGAGATCCTGGTGCGCGGGCATAACGTCTTCGCCGGCTACCTCGGCAACGCGGAAGCCACCGAAGCGGCGATGGTCGAGGGGTGGTTGCGCACGGGGGACCTGGGCACCATGGACGACGACAGCGTCATCACGGTGCTCGACCGCACCAAGGACGTCATCATCCGCGGCGGATTCAACGTCTACCCGCGAGAGGTCGAAGAGGTCCTCTCCCGCTGCCCCGGCATCGAGCAGGTAGCGGTCATCGGGGTTCCCGACGAGGAACGCGGCGAGGAGATCTGTGCCGTGGTCATCAGGGATACCGGGTACGACGGCGCAGAGCCCACCGCGGAGGACATCATCGCCTGGAGCAGGACCCGGCTGGCCAAGCATAAATACCCCCGGCGCATCCGCTTCGTCGGCCAGTTCCCGCTGGGGCCCAGCCATAAGATCCTCAAACGCGAACTGCGCCGCGATGTGGCGGGGGAGTAGCTCACGGTTCCGGGCATGGGGTTCCCACACCGATGCGGATCACACCACAGGTTGGTCAGTAAGGTGAGCCTAAGCTAATATGTTTGCGTGATGTCCAATAAACCTAATGTCATGCTCACGGCCGACGGGTTGAACCTGCGCTACGGAAGCACCGACGTCGTCCACCATGCGTTCCTCACGCTGGAACCCGGCCGCATCCTGGCGCTGGTGGGCCCCAACGGCAGCGGCAAATCGACGCTCCTGCGCGCTTTGGCCCGGCTGCATGATGCCGAGTCAGGGGCCCTGCAGCTGGAAGAAGCCAGTGCCAGCACCGATGCCCTGGCCCTCAAACGTAGTGAGTTCGCCCAACGGGTGACCTTGCTGGCGCAAAGCCGTCCGGTCCCGAACGGGCTCAGTGTGCGCGACGTCGTGGAATTCGGCAGGCACCCCTATCGGGGACGCTGGCGGGCGGCCGACCCCGACGGGGCGGCAGCGATCGAACACGCCATGGAGCTGACGGGGATCACCGAGCTGGCGAACCGCGGTGTCCATGAACTCTCAGGAGGTCAGCTCCAACGCGTCTGGCTGGCCAGCTGCCTGGCCCAGGACACCTCGATCCTGCTGCTCGACGAGCCGACCAACCATCTGGACCTGCGCTATAAGGTCGAAATCTTCGACCTGATCCACGATTTGGCACGCGACCATCAGGTGGCCATCGGCGTCGTCCTCCATGACCTCGACGAAGCCGCCGATATTGCCGACAGCATCGCCGTCCTCTCCGAAGGCCGCATCCTCGCCAACGCCCCGGCCGAGCAAGCCCTGGAATCCGGGCTGCTGAGCAGGGTCTACGGCATCGACGTCGTCACCCATACCGACCCGTTCACGGGACGGCTTCGCACCCACGCCCTCGGCAAACGCGCCGGCGCGCTCGTCTAACCTGCCGGCTTCACGCCCGCCGCCCGCCCCGGCGGTGGAACACCCCTGCCTCCGACCACCGATCCGAAGGAACCCCTGCCCCATGAAGCTCCTGCGCCCCCTGCTCATCCTGACCACTGCGACCCTGCTGCTGACCGGTTGCGGTACCACCGAAGAACCCGCCGGGAGCACCGCTGACGGTCAGGCCCCGGCCGAGTCCGCCGGCCCGGTCACCCTGACGGACACCCGTGGAAAAAAGATCGAACTCGACGCGCCGGCCACCCGGGTCGTCGGCACCGAATGGGTTGTCGTGGAGGACCTGGTCGCCCTGGGAGTGATGCCCGTCGGGGTGGCCGACGTCAAGGGCTACACCGACTGGGTGACAGCCGAACCCCTGGACGATACGGTCACCGACATCGGCACCCGGGGCGAGCCCAGCTTCGAGACCGTTGCTTCGCTGGACGCGGATCTGATCGTGGCCACCACGGATCTGCCGGAGAACGTCATCGCCCAGCTCGAGGACCTGGCCCCGGTCTTCGTGATCACCCCGGCCGATGCCAGCCGGCAAATCGACCAGGCCACCGAGAACCTGGACCTGATCGCCCAGGCCACCGGCACCGAGGAAGCCGCCGCGGCGACCATCAACGACTACGAAAAGGCCGTCGCCGAGGGGCGGGACACCCTCGCAGATGCCGGGCTGGACGGGGCCCGCGTGGCCTTCACCGACGGTTGGGTCGCCGACGGCCAGGTGTCCCTGAGGCCCTATCCCGCAGGATCGTTGCTGACGGATATCAATACCGAGCTGGGCCTGGAAGCACCATGGACCCTGGAGGGCGACCCCGCCTATGGGCTCGCCACGACCGACGTCGAGGCGCTGACCAAACTAAAAACCGACCATTTTGTCTACATCGGCAGCCCCGTCGACGGGGACTTCACCGACGCGCTGAAGGATAATGCGGTGTGGACGTCACTGCCTTTCGTCCAGGACGGGAACGTGGAGCGCCTCGATGACGGGATCTGGATGTTCGGCGGCCCCTCCTCGATGACGCAATACGTCAAGTCCCTGGTCTCCACCCTCACCGCTTCCTGAACGCCGGATGAGTCTCGACACCGAACGGGCCTCCCCGCCCCAGGACCCAGAACGGCGGACGACGCCGGGACGCCGGGGCCGGGGGATCGCCGTGGTCGCCGCCAGCGGGCTGGGCCTGCTGGTCCTGCTGGGGCTGATCCACCTGGGCCAGGGCACCGCCACCGTGGGGGCGGCCGATCTGCTGCGGATCCTGAGCGGGGAAGGCACCGACCAGCAGACCGCCGTCCTGCAGGCCTCACGCATTCCGCGGTTGCTGGCCGGGTTGCTCGTCGGGGTGGCGCTGGGATTCGCCGGGGCCGGGCTGCAATCGGCCACCCGCAACGTGCTGGCCTCCCCGGACACCCTGGCGGTCGACGCCGGGGCCCATCTGGTCATCGTCGCCGTCGCGGCCTTCGGGGTGGCCCTGCCTTCGCTGGCCTCCGGCGGGCTGGCCTTCATCGGCGGTCTGGCCGCCGCCCTGCTGGTCCTGGGGCTCTCCGGGGCGGGAGGTTCCGGCAGCGGCGGGCCCATGCGTCTGGTGCTGGCCGGAACCGCCATCGCGCTGGGATTGTCCTCGGTGACCTCGGCGCTGTTGCTGCTCTTCAACCAGGAAACCACCGGGCTGCTGGCCTGGGGCAGTGGCAGCATCGGGCATACCAGCAGCACCGATCTACGCGAATTCTCCCCGCTGATCCTGCTCGGTGCGGTGGGTCTGCTCCTGCTGGCCCGCCGGTTGGATCTGCTTTCGCTGGGCGATGATGCCTCCCGGCTGGCGGGAGCCGACCCGCGGGCCGGACGAATTGCCGCCGTCGTTCTGGCGGTCCTGCTCGCCGCCTGTTCGGTCACCATTGCCGGCCCCATCGGCTTCGTCGGGCTCTGTGCCCCGGCGATCGTGAGGTTGCTGGCCACGAGGGTCGACGGACTCATACGACACCGGGCGTTGCTGCCGGTCTCCGGACTGGTCGGGGCCATCGTGGTGATCGGTGCGGATGTGCTGGTGCGCCTGATCCTGGGGGCCGCAGCCGGGGTGGAGGTGCCCACCGGAGCCGTCACCACGGTGTTCGGGGCGGTGTTCCTGGTGGTGCTGGCCTACCGGATGAGAGATGCCGGAACGGCCATGATGGGCGATACCCTGGCGAAGCTGAGGTCTCCGGCCAGGTATCTGGCGGTGGTGGCCGGGCTCGTGGTCCTGCTGGTGGGCTTGCTCGGGGCCGGGGCGTTGCTGGGGGACGCAAAACTGTTGCTCGGGGATCTGTCGAACTGGCTGATGGGGAACGCGGGCCCGACGGTCACCGCCGTCCTGAACACCCGGCTGCCGCGGGTTGTGGTGGCCTTGTTGGCCGGGGCCGCCCTGGCGTTCGCCGGCGCCCTGATCCAGGCCATCTCACGTAATCCCTTGGCCGAACCCGGTTTGCTCGGCGTCTCCGCGGGTGGGGGACTGGCGGCCATTGCGGTGATCACCACGGTGCCGTTGGCCGGGGCCTGGCTGATCACCGGCTCGGCGCTGGCGGGTTCGACCCTGACCGCCGTGTTGGTGTTCGGGTTGGCCTTCCGCGGTGGGCTGCAACAAAACCGGTTGGTCCTCATCGGCGTCGGGATCTCCGCCGGGCTGGCGGCCCTGGTGGCCATCATCCTGGTCTCCACCGACCCGCATAACCAGGCCAAGGCGTTGACCTGGCTCTCCGGCTCGACCTATGGGCGCAGCTTCGACTCGGTGCTGCCGCCCCTGGTGGCGCTGCTGCTCGCGCTGCCGGTGCTGGCCGGGGCGCGTCGTGACCTGGACCTGCTGGCCGTAGATGACGATTCGCCGCGGGTCTTGGGCATCAGCCTGGCCCCGGCGAGGTTGGTCCTGCTCGCCACGGCCGTGATGCTGACGGCCGGCGCCGTGTCATCGGTGGGGGTTATTGCCTTCGTCGGTCTGGTTGCACCGCATGCGGCCAGGAGCCTGGTCGGATCACGCCATGCCCGGGTTCTGCCGGTTGCCGCGTTGCTGGGGGCCTGCATGGTGGTGTTGGCCGATACGATCGGGCGTACGGTCATCGCCCCGGCGCAAATCCCCGCGGGCATCATGACCGCCCTGGTGGGGACCCCCTATTTCGTGTATCTGCTGTGGAGGTCCAAGGCGGGGCAACGGTAGGGCAGTTTCATTCGGCGAGCAGACCGGCGTGCTTGTTGGCGTAGCGGCGGGCCTTGCGCACCTGGCGCATGGTGCGGGGCACCAGAACCGCCACGAAGATCACCAGCAGGATCAGGAAGAGGATACCGAAGAAACCGCCCTGACCCACGAGGGCTTGGCGGGCGAAGATCGTGCCCGTCGAGGCAAAGAGGTAACCGAAACCGTAGGTCTGCAACGGGACGGACACCGGCAGGACCGAGGCGACGCGGGCGGCGTGGATCTGCTCCTGTCCGTCCAGGTCCATCTCCCGACCGCGCAGGACCACCTGGTTGATCCTTTTCAACTGCTCCTGGCTGTTTCCTGCGGCACGCAGCAGTGCCTGCCCCACGGACGTCGCGGAGAAGATGGCCGTGAAGGCGGCGGCCAGAAACAGCGCCTGGAGGTACCCGAGCAGTGTTTCAAACGCCGCGGCGGGTGGATCGGTGGCGCCGAACCAGGCGAAGACGGCGACGCTGATCGCCAGCCCACCGCCGAGGACGGCGCCGATCAGGGCGAACCTGCGGGCGAAGATGACCGGGGTGGCTTCCGACCAGGAGGCGATGGCCCGTCCGCCACGCAGCGGGTCCGGTGTGGAGAAGGCATCCCTGAGCCGCCACCAGAGCGGGAACCCCAGGATCACCAAGAGCCCCAGCCCGGTCACCAGGGCAGGAACCGGGGACCCGGGCGCCAACTGGCCGGCGCCCAGGGCCGCGAACAGGACGAGCACGGTTCCGCTGATGGTGTAGGTCAGGAAGAACCACGTTTTCATCGGTCCTCCACGTTGGCGCTTGAGCGTTCGGCGAGAGGACGGGGAAGGTTTTCGCTGGCGTAGTGGCGGGCCCGACGTAACTGCCCGGCCACATAGGGGATCCGGATGAGGGCGAGCAGAAGAAGCAGGGCCGGGAGGAGGAAGTCGAAGATGTCGCCCTCGCCCAGCGCGATGTTCCTGCCGAAGCCCACGGCGAGGAACGCGAGGAAGAAGGTGATGCCGAAGCCCCGTAGACGCAGCCTGAGCGGTGCCACGATCGCCACGCGGAGGGCCACCAGTCGATCGTGCTCGGTGAGGGGGAGGTCCTTGCCGCCCAAGGCCACCTGGTTGATCCGCTTCATGGACTTCCGGGAGTCACCGACCGCGTCATGGGAGGCGGTATCCAACGGCACGGAGGTGATGGTGAGCGTGAAGGCCGTCAACACGAAGAGCCCCTGGACGATGTAGGAGAGCACCTCCAACGCCTGGTCCGGTGGCTCGTGGGCACCGGTCAGGGCGAAGACGATGACGCTGATCGCCAGGGCCACCCCGAGGAGGATTCCGGTCCGGGCGAAATTACGGGCGAAGACCTCAGAGGCCGTATCCGCGGTCCAGATCTGCTCCGGAGGGCCGCCACCCAATGGGTTGGGTTCCGAGAAGGCATGCCTGAGCCGCCACCAGAGCGGCGCCGCGAACAGCAGCAACAGGCCCAAGCCGGACAACAGGGCCGGAGCCGGGGAGGCCGGGGCCAGCTGGCCGGCGACCTGGGTCCCGAGCAGGACCACGGGCGTTGCCAGCAGGAGGTGGAGTTGGAAGAGGGTGGGTTTCATCTGGAGGACTGTTCTCCCGTGGGTCGGCGATGGGGCCGAGGGTAGGCCTCGTGCCCCGGGCGTCTGGGCGTTCAGTGGGCGGGCTGGGGCGTGTTGGTGCGGGCGTAATGGCTGGCATGGCGGATCTGCCGGGCCAGATGGGGAAGGTAGATGAGTACGACGACGCCCATGAAGACCAGGAGCACGGCGGGCATCACCTGGCGTTCACCGGTCAGGAGCGTCTCGATGAAGGCGGTGGCGAAATAGCCGTAGAGGTAGAACAACCCGAATTTCTGCAACGGCAGGACGACCGGGACGACGAGCGCCATGCGGTTCGCCGCACGCCGTTGAGGGTCGGTGAGGTCGACGTCCTTGCCGCCCAGGACCGCCTGGTTGATCCGGGGCATCTCCCCGGGGGCGGCTTCGGCGGCGTTGCGCAGGGCGCTGTTCAACTCGAACGTGACGATGATGGTCGTGAGGCCGGCCACCACAAACACCATCTGCAGTTGGAAGGACAGGGACCCCAACGCTTCGGGGGACAGATCGGTGGCGCCGGTCAGGGCGAAGGCGATGACGCTGACGGCCAGCCCCGTGCCGAGGATGGCGCCGACCAGGGCGAATTTATGGCCGACCAGCTGCCGGGCCTCGGCGGTCCAGAACAGGGCGGAACCCTCGCGGCGTCGGATGCTGGCCACGGACAAGGCCCGCCGGAATCCCCACCAGAACAGCGAGCCGAGGACCACGAGCAGGCCCAGGCCGGCCACCATCGCAGGCACCGGCGACCCCGGGGCCGCCTGGCCTGCACCGTAGGTCGCGCACAGGACGGCCAGGGTGCCGGCGATGGTGGCGACGAGGAAGGCTGCGACTTTCATTATTGGGTGGAACTCCCGCTGGTCGAGGTGCCCGGAGGCTGGTTCTCTCCACGCTACTGCCAGGCCGCTCGGTCGGCGACCTTGGCTGCCCGGGGTCTTGATGGGAACTGCACGGAACTCGATCATCAGTCCGCCGTCGTCAACGTCCACCCGACAGGGCAGGGAGGTGCCCGGCGCACCATGACGGGCGAGTAACGCACAGCGCGGGGCAGGTCCCGCGAGCCGACCTGGGTTCAATGGGTCACCTGGATGCACCGATCAGGGACTCCTCCTGCCGGTACCAGTGGATCCAGTGGCCCGGTTCATCAGTGGGGTGGGTACCTGATGATTCTCGACTTCAGCCGTGGAAACCCCGGGCCCGAAGGAACTCTCGTCGAGCTTGCGGTACTTGTTCCGAACCGCAATGCGTGCAGAACAAACGAGTACGCCCACGGTGAGCACGACGATGAGGATCGAAAGGCTCGTGAGCTCAGCAATATTCAGCGAAGCGATATCGATGTTCGAATTCATGCCCATGCTCGCTGCCCCCCCACAGTGAAAGAAAACCGCGGCTTCAGCCTACGCCTCTCAGTTGGGGGGGAGGCCGGTCATCCGCCACGGGCCGCGCGCCCGGAGGCGACTGATGAGGAGAATCAAGGGGGATGAGTTCATGACTCTGGAAGGGCGGGGTAGTGCAGCCGGGATGCGGTGACGGACCCGGAAGTCACGGCGGGGAGACATGCGTCGTCTTGGCTTGCTGCAGCGAGGTGAGCATCGCCTTGATCTGCAGGTATTCTTGGGTGCGGGTGTAGGCCTCCAGCCGCTTCGTCCCCTTCAGCTTCGAAGACACCCCGGCCAGCGGGGTATCCGGTCCGATCTCCCGGCGGAACACGCCGCTGCCGCCCACATAGGAAAAGCGGCGGGGCAGGGCGGAGACTTCATCATCGGATTCCTCCTGCGGGCTCAGGGCCATCGAGGCGTCCGAACCGTCCTTGCCCAGTGCGTCGTAGACGAATGCGTGGTCCTCGATGAACGTCGGGGCCGAATCGAACCTGGTGTAGGGCCGGTCCTGATCGCCGGTTTCCGCCTCCGCCATCGGGGCGTCGCCGGAGACGAACTCCGCCATGACCTTGCCCTCTTCATTCAGGACCCGGAGGTGGCCGGCCTCGGGGCGGTGGGCCAGCAGGGGATCGACCTCCAGCTTCTCCACGGTCCAGGTCGGTGGCGCCTCGAACTCGAAATAGCCATCGGCCACGGAACGCACCAGCATCCGGATCCGGGTCGAATCGGTGGCCGCGGCACTCGGGGTGGCGGTAGTGCTCTCGGGGGGTGGCGTATGGGGTCCGGGTGCGGGTGCGGCGCAGGCCGTGAACAGGACCAGCGATACCAGTGCCACGACGCAGCGTGCCACGGGACGGCGTGGTGAAAAGTTCATCGTTTCCCCTGGAGTGACCTCCCGGTACTCGGCGGCCCGGGACACAAGACGTGATGATCCGCATCCTATGTAGAACGGGTGGAAAAATCTGCTTACCCACGAGTACGTGACCATCTGAAGTCGTCAACGGTCCTCCGGGTGGTCTACCGAAGCCTGGAGTTTGTCACCACGCATAGGATGGAAGGCCCGAAACTTCTTCAAGGAGAAAACCAAACATGACTGTTTTGATGGCCGGATGTGGCGATGTGGGGACCGAAGCAGGACTACGCTTCGCCGCGCTCGGACATCGCGTCGTCGGCTGGCGGCGTTCGCCCGAGGTGCTGCCCGGGGCCATCGAGCCGGTGGTCGCGGACCTGACCGGCGAATTGCCTCCCGTGCCGGCTGACACCAGCATCGTGGTCGTGGCGCCGGCGGCGGGGGCACGCAACGCGGACGCCTACCGGCAGGTCTACCGGGAGGGGCTGGCCAACGTCCTGAATGCACTCGAACGTGACGGTGTGCGCCCCGAACGCATCATTCTGGTCTCTTCCACGGCGGTCTACCCCAACGTCGACGGGGCATGGATGGACGAGGTAAGCCCCGTGGATCCGCCAACAGCCACGGCCGCGGTGCTCTGTGAAACCGAAGAGCTGCTGGCCGCCCGTGCCCCCCAGGGCACCGTGCTGCGCCTGTCAGGTATTTACGGGCCCGGCAGGACGCGCCTGATCGACCAGGTACGCACCGGGGAGGTCGACCCGTCCGTCCCCGGGCTCTATACCAACCGCATCCACCGCGACGACGCGGCAGGAGCGATCGTGCATCTGGCCACCGCCGTGGATGCGCCGGGCCCGCTGTATCTGGGCGTCGACGAGGAGCCGGTCAGCCAGCTGCAGGTGCTCTCCTTCCTCGCCGGACGCCTGGGGATGCCCTGGCAGGAAGCACCGAACCCGGGGGAGCCGGCAGGAAAACGCCTGCGGGGCGACCTGCTCCGTGCCAGCGGCTACACGTATTCCTATCCGAGCTACCGGGAAGGCTATGCGGCGGTGCTCGAGGGGTCCGGGGTCCGCCACCCGTGATGACCACCCCGGCCGGAACCGGCGGCCTGGTGCTGCTGGTCAATCCGAACACCAACGAGGACACCACCGCCCTGATGGCCGACATCGCCGGGCGGGAGCTGGCCGGCTCGGGATATGAACTGCGCGCGGTCACGGCCCGCTCCGGACCACGGATGATCCTGGACTCCGGGGCCCTGGCCGAGGCAGCGACCGAAGTCTGCCGCACCGTCCACGAGATCCTGGCCTCGGACCAAGGCAGCCGGGTGGCCGGCGTCGTCGTGGCGGCTTTCGGGGACCCGGGCCGTGGCCGGTTGGCCCGGGAACTGGGGATCCCCGTCGTCGGCATCGGCCAGGCATCCATCCTGGCCGCGGCCCGGGGCGGCCGACGGTTCGGGATGGCCACCACCACTCCTCGTCTGGTTTCCTCTTTGGAACGGCTCGCCGACGAGCATGCCGAGGCGGGGCTTTTCTGCGGGGTCGAGACCACTGCCGCGGGCCCGTTGCAGCTGGCCACCGACCCCGAGGCACAATTCGCCGAACTGCAGAGCGCGGCACTTCGATCCTGGGCGGCCGGCGCCCGCGCCGTCATCATCGCCGGGGGACCGTTGAGTGAGGCGGCCCGTCGGCTGGCCACGGGCGGTGCCGTGGAGATCATCGAACCCATCCCCAGTGCCTGCGCCCTGATCCGCGAACGCCTCTGAGGGTGTGTTCTTCACCACCGGGGAACGCCCCGGCGGAAGATTAGGGCATTACAGTTCCCTGGCCTGGCGGTGCCTGCGCACCCGGGTCCTGTTCGCGCAGCCGCGTTGCGGGCAGAAACGTGCCGAGGCGTTGCGGGTGCGGTCGGCGAAGTAGCGGGAGCAGTCGGATGCTGCGCAGCTGCGCAGCCGTCGCGGGGAATGCCGCAGGATGAAGTCCATGAGTCCGGCAGCGCATTCGGCGGCGACGTGCCGCCACAGCAGGTCTCCCGGAATGTGGTGGTCCAGATGCCAGTCGTGCCCGTCATGGTTGGAAAGCCGTGGGGTGCACCCTCCCTCGGCGGCCAGGGAATTCAGTGCCGGGGCGGCCTGGCCGATCTCGGCGGCGTCCATCACCACGCGCAGTTGCCCCCGGACGGCCCGCAGATGGGCGGCATCGTCGTCGGTGGCCGGGCGGCGCGCCGCCACATGGTGTCTGGCCAGTAGTTCGGCCACGTCCGCCGAATCGCGCAGCCGGTCATCATCGGTCGCCGCCGTGTTCACGAGGTCGACGGCGAGGTCAACCGCCCACCCTTTGTAATGCTCAAACTCGTTATTGGCCATGTTGAAAGGGTAGCAGGGTCCTTCTAGGCTGGTCGGGCCCCACCACCGAAGGACGACGATGAACCCAGCAGAGACCGCACCATCGACCGCCGCACCATCGACCGCTGCACCATCGACCGCCCAACCCGGCGCCGGAACGGCACCGGAGGAGCCCTCCGCGGCCCCGCACCGTTCGCTGGTGCCGTTGTGGTTCGCCGCGGTAGCCGTCGTCGTGGTGGGCCTGAACCTCCGCCCGCCGATCACCGCCGTGGCCCCGTTGATCGGGCAGATCCAGGAATCGCTGGGCTTCTCCTCGGCCATCGCCGGGCTGGTGACCTCCACCCCGTTGCTCAGTTTCGTCCTGCTCTCCTCCCAGGCACCACGGATCGGACGCCGCTTCGGCATCGAACGCACGATTTCCGGTGCACTGGTCATCATCCTGGCCGGCACCGGGCTGCGGATGCTGCCGGGCACCGGATTCCTCTTCGCCGGGATGGCGCTGGTCGGCGTGGGCATCACCTTCGGCAACGTCCTGCTCCCGGCCCTGATCAAACGCGACTACGCCGGACGCACCGGGATCCTCACCGGGCTGTACACCACCGCCCTGTTCACCGGCCCGGCAGCGGCCGCCGGCCTGACCTTGCCGCTGCAGCGCGCATTGGGCCTGGACTGGTCCGGTGCGCTGGCCCTCTGGGGGGTCCTGCCGATCATCGGCCTGGTCGTCTGGATGCCTTTCCTGCGCGGAAGCAAGCAACCGGCCACCGGTGCCGGACACCTTCAAACGCACGACGGCGGGGTCTCCGTCTGGCGCCAGCCGTTGGCCTGGGCGGTGACCGTGTATTTCGCGGTGCTCTCCCTGGTCTTCTATACGGCCAACGCCTGGTTGCCCGTGATCCTCATGGATGCGGGGATGCCTGCCGCCGCAGCCGGCAACGCCCTGTCGATCGCCAACCTGGCGGCCATCGTTCCGGCCCTGATCTCCTCGATCGCCGTGGCCCGCCACCATTCGCAGATCGGCGGGGCCGTGGCAGGGACCCTGTTGACCGTCGCGGGGATCATCGGTGTCTTGGTGGCGCCCACCGGGCCGACCCTGCTGTGGATGCTGCTGATGGGCGTGGGCTTCGGGATCATGACCGGCGTCGGCTTCTCGTTGCCGTTGCTGAGGGCCCGCGGCGGCTCGGCAACCGCTGAACTGGGCGCCATGTCCCAGACCATCGGCTACTCCATGTCGGCCAGCGGACCGCTGTTGGCCGGGGTGCTGCACGACCTCACGGGCAGCTGGACGACGTTGCTCTGGGTCCTGCTCGTGGCCCTGGTCGTCCAACTCCCGGCGGGGATGGTGGCGGGGCGCAGCGGCTACGTCAAGCACTGATCCGTTCCAGGACCAGTGCCAGGGCCGGCCAGGCGCTGCGACCGCGCCGGATGCGGGCGAAGGCGCGGAGCCTGACCTCTGGATCATGCAGTTCCAGGATGGTGATCCCTTTCCGGGGCAGCCGGTTTCTGGGGAGCAACCCGACGCCGAGACCAGCCAGGATGAGGTCCTCGACCAGGTCCAGGCTGTCGGACTGGTGGCGCAGCGCCGGTTCGAATCCGGCCATCGAGGAGATGATGCGCAGCACCGTCTCGTCGGCGATATTGCGTGAATTCCCGATCCAGTCGTGGTCGCGGAACGCCGAGAAGACCGTGGCCGCATCCGGGGCGGTGGTCCCCGACCTGTCTTGGGTGCCTGTGGCGGGAAGGAACCCGAACCGGTGGGCGGCGGCCGTCGGTACGCCGAGGCCCCACGGGGTGCTCCACAGTGGCAAGGTGTCCACCCCCGCGTCGACCTGGTCGGGCGCCAAGTTGTAGTCATAGGTCAGGGCCAGATCGATCTGGTCCACGCCGAGGAGTTTCAGCGCCTCCGCCGGTTCGTGTTCGAAGACCATGATGTCCATGCCGGGATGGCGCTCGGCCAGTTCGGCGATGATCGGCATCAAGGTCGTGCGGATCGCCGTGGCGAAACCGGCCACTCGCAGGGTCCCCGAGGGGGCCGCCCCCGGAACCAGATCCAGGCGCGCCGAATCGACGGCGGTCAGGATGGCCTCGGCATGATCGGCCAGACGGCGCCCCGCCGGGGTCAGCCGCACCCCGCGACCGTCGGGCTCCAGGAGCCGGGCGCCGGTCTCCCGGGCCAATAAACCGATCTGCTGGGAGACCGTGGACGTCGTGGTCCCCAACAGATCGGCGACCCCGCGCATCGAGCCCATGCGGGAGAGTTCGTAGAGATATTGCAGACGCCGGGTTTCCATTCTTCTATTGTGCAGGAATGCTGGATGATCCGTTGTGGATTGTCACGTGGACGTTGACGGAGTGTTTCCGTTCCAATGGACCCATGAACTCCTCACCCCGCCTGGCGGAGAACTCGGCAGGCACCGGCTCGCTCATGGCGCTCGCCGCGATGGTCTGCGTCCAGTTGGGGTTGGCCGTCTCCGTCGGACTCATCGACACGTTGGGTCCAGCCGGGGTCGCGTGGCTGCGGCTGTCCTGGGCGGCGGTGATCCTGGTCGTGGTGGGACGGCCGTGGAAGGTCACGTACAGCCGGGCCGCCTTGGGGACCAGTGCCTTGCTGGGGGTGGCGACCGGAGGGGTGACGATCTTCTTCATGTTCGCCATCGAACGGATTCCGTTGGGTACTGCCAGCGCCCTGGAATTCCTCGGGCCGTTGTCGGTGGCCATCGTCCAGGGCCGGGGCCCGGCCCGGTGGTGGGCCTTGGTCGCCGGGGCCGGCGTCCTGGGGCTGACCGAACCGTGGTTGGGCGCCACGGACCCGGTGGGGATCTTCTTCGCGCTCTGTGCTGCCGCCTGCTGGGCCGGCTACGTACTGTTTACCCAGAAGGCCGGTGACGCTGTTTCGGGGATCAGTGCCTTGGCGATCTCGATGCCGGTGGCCGGGATCGTCGCCACGCTCGCGGTCGGGCCCTCCGTTCTCGGAAACCTGGACTGGCCGATCCTGCTCTGGGGGTTCGGGCTGGCCCTGCTGTTGCCCGTCATTCCGTTCAGCCTCGAGATGCTGGCCCTACGCAAGCTGACCACCGCCGCCTTCGGGACCCTGATGTGTCTGGAACCGGCGATCGCCGTGCTGATCGGGCTGACCATCCTGGACCAGGTCCCGCGTCCGGCAGCGGTCATCGGGATCGTCTTGGTCATCGCCGCAGGGATCGGCGCCACCAGGACGGGCCAACGACGCACGAACCTCGAAACCGACGCGGTCATCGGCGCAGGATGAAGATCCCGTCGGGTCCCTGAGGCGGATCCGGCGTGCCGGGTGCCGAGAAAACAGCGACCGACCAAGGAGAACCGGCGTCGAACGGGCCCAGATGCCAGTCGGCATAGCGCTGAACCAGCTTCAGGCCGGCTGATGCCGCCGCCTGATCCTGGTCTCCGGGCCCGCCGCGGATCGCGCTGGTGGTTCCGATGACCAGCGTTCCACCGGGATCCAACAGTTCGGCCACGTGCCCGATGACTTCCTCGAGTTCTGCTTCGGAGAGGAACGCCGGGACGTTTCCCGACATGAGCACGACATCGTAGGAGCCGGGGAGACCCTGGCGAACCAGCTGTGACGGGGCGATCTCCACGGCGCCGAGAGGACGAAACCACGAGGGCTCGTAGAGCTCGACTGCCACGTCGAGGACTGCGGGGGTGGGATCGATCCCGTATGCCGCATGGCCTCTGCCGCGCAAGGCAGCAACGGCAGTGCCGATCCCACAGCCGACGTCGAGGATCCGGGCGCCGCGACCGCTGATCATGTCGAGGAACCGGGCCTCGACCTCCATATCGACGCCGGACAGGACGAGGTGCCGCATCTTCGCTGCGTAGTTGAGGTAGTCGGGCTGGGGGATCATCGACCCAGTCTGACATGGGGGCATTGAACCGTGGAGCTGTGAGTGCCCGCAAGCCAGGCCCCCAAGGGCACGAGGGGCGAATGGATCTGTCGTGGCCCAGCGACAGCCACAGCCCCGGTCCTTGCGCGTGTTCAGCTTCGCTTGCGGGCGATCACGATCAGTTCACCCTGGCCTTCCCCGATGACTTCGCCAGCCCAACCGCTGAGCACCTGTTCGAGAGTGAACCCTGCTACCGCGAGATCCTGGCGCAGCTGTGTTTCAGTGCGGAAGGAGAGAATCAGCGTGGCGGTCTCTTCCTCACGGCCGCGACGGAGCCGGTGTTCGGTCAGAAGTGCCAGCCCGTCGCGAGGGACAGTGCAATCAATCCACGTTTCGACGGTCGTGCCATCGGGGAGTGTGTAGGTATCCCGCGTGTTGGCCGGAGTCCACCGCTCCCAGACACGGGCCGCAGGATCGCGGGAATCGAAGATCAAACGTCCGCCGGGGACCAGTGCCCAATGAAGACCTTCAAGGGTTTGGGCCCAGGCTGCCTCGTCGCTAATGGCTTGGGCCACATGGGAGGTCATGATGGCGGTATCGAAGAGAACCCCGTCGGGGATCCTGGTTGATGTTCCGTGAACCCACCTGATGTTCTCGGCGTCCGGTTTCCTCCGTGCGGCATCAAGGGCCTCGGCATCCGGATCGATGCCGACGACGTGATGACCATCGGCAGCGACGGCCCGGGTGAGTCGTCCAGTGCCGCATCCCAGATCAAGAACCTGGCTGCTCGGGAGCTCGTTGATGACGGTGAGGAAGAACGCGTCGTCCACCGACCACGGGTTCTCAGCGTCGTAGAGGGCGGTGAGCTGTTCGCCGGTCAATGGTGAAGTCATGGCCCCACGGTACGGTCGTTCAGCGATGCCGTCATCTGGACCCTGCGGCCGTAGCCAGGCAGCCCGAGATCCTCTTCGGTATCGATCAAGCCACGGTGGAAGTCGGTCGCGGGGAGCACCTCGACAAAACCGGCTCGGGAGTAGAACGGTGCATTCCGGGGCACGTCGGCATAGGTCCGTAGGGAGACCCGGTCATATCCGTGTACCCGGGCTTCAGCGAGGGCAGCATTAAGGAGGAGTAGGCCATAGCCCTGCCGGCCATGTGCGGGGGCCACCGACAGTTGTTCCAGATGGGCCAGCCCCTCGACTTCCAGGACATGAACGAAGCCGAGAATGGCGGGTGGACTGCCCTCTTCGGCAACCAGAAGGTATCCGTCCGCTGAAAGTCTGGAGGCACCGGAAGGGGCAGGGGGCCAATGAGCAGGGGACAACCAGTCGATCAAGAGCCGGTCGGCGTCGTTCTCTAGCGCTTCGATCGATGCCGCGTCGGCCGGGGTCGCAGGGCGAATTCGAAGGGCCATGGACCGATGGTACGACGAGGGTCCGGCGGGCGATGCTGGGTACACTCGGCGCATGGTCACCATTGACGAAGAACCGGACTGCGGAAATTCCCCGCGCAAGGAAATCCTCAGGGATCTGGTGGTCGCCCTCGCGCAACGCGACGTCGAACACCTTGAGGCAGTGCTCGACGAGGAAGTTTCCTGGACGGTGGTCGGGCGGCAGACCGTGACCGGGCGCGCGGCAGCCCGGGAATTGGCGTTGGCCCTTCCCCCGGTTGACGAGCTGAAATTTGGAACGTTCCTGACGCACGGACGTGGTGCCGGGGTCGATGGGGTCCTGCGGCTAGCCGATGGGACGGAAACCGCGTTCTGCCATGTCCTGCGTTTCAAAAGCACGGCGAAATCAGCGAAGGTCGCCGACATCAACAGCTACCTCATCACGGTGGTTGGCGAATCGTAAAGAAGCTTGCGAGGTGCGGAAGGCTTTTCGCCGCTGATCCGTGCCATACGATGGCCGAAGCTGCAGATGCTTGGCCACTACAGAGGGGATGTAGCGGGAAATGACTGAACTTCCTGACGGACCTAAGTCCTCGCGGACTAGTGGCAGAAGCAGGGTAATTGCCTTGTTGATCGTTGCCCCCCGCAAGCTCCATCGTCCTAGTCCCCCTCCTCTATCTGGTCTGGGGCCCATGGCTACCGAGTCGGGCCGTTGTCCATGTCGGCACCGACAGCGTCGAATATGGCTCTCTTTCACTGCTGCTGGTAGGGGCCTGTTCCCTCGCAGCGGTGGCGTTCATCATTGGTGGTGCGACAGCAAGGGGCTTCTTGAAGGAAAGCCATTGGTTTCAAACCGGGAAATCCATCGCCGTCGGGATTGAGGCCGGTGGCTTCGGTTTGATTGGTTTTGCGGTGGCCAGTATTTTGGCCATCGTCGGCGTTGTGCCCTACGAGGCCTCGAGCGATTCGGTGGGCTGGGGCTTGCTGTGCTTCGTGTTCCTATTTATCGCCGCGATCTGTGTCTATGTTGCTTTCCTGCCGCGCGCGCAGATCGAAACCCTAACCACGGAGGATTCGTCACGCTGAACACGGACCCCGGGGCCCAGGATTCCTTAGCTGTTCTTTCGGTGCGGTGTGAGTGGCTGCGAGAGTGCGGCCCGAAGCACTCTGGTCCACAAAGTTCGACGAGAGGGCGATCTGGCTGGAGCACCGCATTCCCGTTCGGCGCGATCCAGACTTTCTTTCACTAGGGCGTTGTGGAGGGGCCTGAAGAACAACGGCCAGGTGATGAGTGCGATACCCCGCGGCCTCAAGAACAGTTCGTGTCGAAGCAGCGTTGAGTCGGTTGAGTTACTGAAGGCCGCAAAGGAATGGTGTCCGTGGAAGCCCTCCGGACCAGTGAACCGGAACTTCACCCGTCGGCCCGGTTCGTAGTGCTCGATGGTGTAGCGGACCGGGCCGTGCCCGCCGGCGGAACCTACCTCGAGTCCTCGGTCCAGGCACATGGCAGGCCAGTCATTGCTGGGCCAGAGGCGATCATTGGAGCTGGCCAGTGAATCGATCAACTCAGCGACCACTGCTGGGGGTGCGGCGATTTTTCGCTCATGCACATTGAGGACCATGGAGGACAAGATACCGGAGAGCGCTGGAAGCGAATACGTTTTTCGGGAGGGCGCCGATCCGCGCGTGGTTTTCGTCCAGAACTTCTTCGCTCCTTCAGCTATGGACGGCCGACCCGGGATTGCCACTCCGGCTACGATTGAGTCATGAAGCTCTGGGGGAAAGCAGCGCTACGGGGCGGTATTCCGCTCGTGCTCATGTCGGGCATTGCGGCGCGATTGGCGGCGTTGGACCAGACATCAGACGCACGCGGCACGCTGACTGTCGGTGTCATCGTTGCTTCGGTCATGGCGGCTTCGGTGATCTACGACGTTGAAGCGTGGACCCTGAGGCGCCAGACGGTTATTCACTTTTTGGTGATGGCCCTGACGGTTTTTCCCGCTCTGTGCTTGAGTGGCTGGTTCCCCGCACAAACAGCTACGGACATTCTGGTCATCGGAGGGTACTTCCTGGTTATCGGGCTCGTCGCCTGGGTTCTTGCGTATTGTGTTTTCGGTATCGTCGTTCCGCGTCTTCAAAAACGAGGCAGCACGTCGGCCAGCCCTCAATAAGGCCAGCGCCCCAAGCGTGGGCGTGGATCGCCAGAAGGTCCTCGGGTACGTGGGATGCGGGCCCTTCATTTTGTGCGGAGCTGGATAGCGGGGGCTAATTCCCTTGGTTTTGCGTGTATCGCGATATATCGTTGAGTATCGCTGTACATCGTTGGCGATTCCCGAAGGAGACCAAAATGCGTAATTCATATCCGTCAGGTGGATTCGACGGCAACAACATGGACGGTATGTGGCAGGCCGTGGAAGAGCTGCGAGCACGATTCGGGAAACGCCCGGGCACGCGTGCCGGACGCGGCGAGGTGCGCACAGCGGTTCTGGCCCTGCTCGCAGAGCGCCCGATGCACGGATATCAGATCATCCGCGAAATCGAAGAGCGCAGCGGTGGTAGCTGGAAGCCCAGTGCCGGCTCCGTCTACCCCACGTTGCAGTTACTCGCCGACGAGGGTTTCATCAGTTCCGAGGAATCCAATGGACGCAAGATCTACTCGCTCACCGAGGCGGGCCGGGAAGACGTCGCTGACAACGATGAGCCGGCTCCCTGGGAGACCAGCGGGGCAGCCTCAGGCTCAGGTTTCGCGGCGCTTCCCAAGGCCGGTGTGGAACTCGCCCAGGCAGCGTCGCAGGTCGGTCGCACCGGAACTCCGGAACAGGTGCAGGAAGCCGTGACGGTGCTCGACGAGGCCCGGCGTCGGCTCTACTCGATCCTCGCCCAGGGCTGACGGGGGTGGCGTCGGTTCGTCGGGATCGGGCAGATCCGGTGGCGGGGGCCGGCAACACCCGTGCCCGCTATCGGCGCATCCTGCGTTTCGCGGCCTGGCACCTGGTGGTGACCTGGTGGTTCGAACTGTTCCTTCCACGGATCGGGCTCAGATGGATGGCGGACCGGGGGCGGACCGAAAGGATGCGGCGCTTTGCGCAGCGTTTCCATCGGCTTGCGGTGGAACTGGGCGGTTTGATGATCAAGGTAGGGCAGTTCATGTCTTCCCGGCTCGATGTCCTTCCGCCGGAGATCACCGCCGAGTTGGAAGGTCTGCAGGACGAGGTTCCTCCTGTTCCGTTCCCCGCGATCCGGGCCCTTGCCGAGGCTGAGTTGGGTGCCGGGCTGGAGCAGGTCTTCGCCGCCGTCGAGGAGACACCCATTGCCGCAGCCTCTCTCGGGCAGGCGCACCGGGCACGGCTGGTTCCCAGCCTGGCCGCCGATACCGGTTTCGACACGGTGATGCTGAAGGTTCAACGACCCGGCATCGAGGCCATTGTCGACATAGACTTGGCGGCCCTGCGCAAAGTCGGCGGCTGGCTCAGCCATGTGCGCCTGGTCTCCAAGCGCGCGGATATGCCGGCATTGGTCGAAGAGTTCGCCCAGACGAGCCGCGAGGAAATCGACTATCTGCAGGAAGCGGCCAATGCCGAGCGCTTCGCCGCGGACTTCGCAGAGGACGATCGGGTGGCGGTCCCTGCCGTGGTCTGGGAGCGAAGCGCCCGCCGCGTCCTCACCCTGGAGGACGTCACCGCCATCAAGATCACCGATGCCGTGGCGCTTCGTGCTGCAGGCATTGATCCGGCACAGGTGGCCCCCGTTTTCGCCTCGATTATGTTCGACCAGATGTTCACGAACGGTTTCTTCCATGCCGATCCCCACCCCGGAAACATCTTCGTCACCCCAACCGGCGACTCCTCTGCGGAGCACCCTTGGAAGCTGACGTTCATCGACTTCGGCATGATGGGGGACGTTCCACCCAGTACACGAAGCGGACTGCGGAAACTACTGATCGCCGCAGCCTCCCGGGACGGTAAAGGGCTCGTAGCCGCGATCGGCGACGTGGGGGTGTTGGTGCCCTCGACCGATACGGGCGAACTGGAGCGGGCCATGACGCAGCTTTTCGCCCGCTTCGGGGGGATGGGCTTCGCCGAGCTGAAGGACGTGGACCCGCGCGAATTTCGTGAATTCGCGACTGAATTCGGGGACGTCGTCAGGTCGTTGCCGTTCCAATTGCCGGAGAACTTCCTCCTCATCATCCGGGCGATGTCCCTGACCTCGGGCGTCTGCAGCACGCTAGATACCCAGTTCAACTTGTGGGACTCGGTGGAGCCCTATGCGGGGCAGCTGCTGCGCGACGAGCGCGGAAATTTCGTGCAGGACGTCGCCCGCGAGGGGCTCGATGTCGCCAAGGTCGCCGTGGGGCTGCCCAAACGCCTGGATGGCCTCATCACCGGAATCGAAGACGGGACCCTCTCGGTGGCCAGCCCCCGGCTGGAACGCCAAGTCGCAGGGTTGCAGCGCACCATCCAACGGGCGGTGGCGGTCCTGGTCTTCGGTGCCGTGCTCATCGCCGGATCCCTGGTCCGTCCCGACGACGTGGTGCTGGGCAACGTCCTGATGATCGGGTCTGCCGTTCCGCTGCTCACCGGACTGTGGGCGGGGCGCCGGCGGCCCTGAGGCGGCAAGCTCGCCGAAGGTCTCAGCCGAGGGCCTCTTTCAGCACGGTGTCCAGACGTTCGAAGTCCTCGTCCATCCCGGCGTCCAGGCCCGAATCGATCATGGCGTCGCAGGCGTGTTTGGACGGGTAGGTCGAGGTGGCCTCCAGGGCGCTGGATCCGTCGCCGTGATCGACGAAATGCAGCGTCTCCAAGGTGACGTCGTGGTCCTCCTCGTACTCCCAGGTATGCACGATCAGCCCGGGAGAGACCACATGATAGGAGCCGTGGAACGGCCAGCTGCCGCCACCCTCGGCTTCGACGATGTAGTGGAACGCCCCTCCGGTGACCGCATCGAAGCGTTCCACGCGGACTGTGGTCCCCCGCGGGCCCATCCATTGCCTGAACAGTTCCACGTCCGTGTGGGCGCGCTGGACCAAGGCGGCCGGGGCGGAGAATTCGCGCCGGTGCACCACGCTTTGTTCGCCGACGCGGCGGTGTTCGGTCAGTCCCGGATGGTGGATGTCGTGCGGATTCATGATCTTTCCCCTGACGGTTGGATCGGAGTGCTCCGGAAGGCGGGCCAGTACGGCGCCGAGACGTCGGTGGCGGTGCTCGAGCCGACGTCGTCGCTCCTGGAGCCAATGGTGCGCGGCATCCAGGGTCTGTTCTTCCAACTGAACGCGGCGCGTCCGGCCCTCCCGACGGCGGGTGATCAGCCCGGCGCGTTCCAGCACGCCCAGATGCCGCGTCAGGGATCTCTGGGAGATCTCGAACAGGGCGGCCAGCTCACCGACCGTGGCATCCGTCGCGGAGAGGTGGTCGACGATCGTCGCTCTCACCGGATCGCCCAAGGCGGTGAACGTCTGCGTTACGGGGGTGCTCATCTTCCGATTCTTCAACCAGGGAATCCAATGTCAAGGCCTGCCGGTCCCCGGGGCGGCGCGTGGCCCCGGGGAACAGGGGCTATTCGGAGAGGTTGGCCAGGCGTGCCGGGCGCAGCAGCTCCTCCAGTTCGGTGCGGCTGAGCAGGTTCTGCTCCAGCACCAGGTCGGCGATCCCGCGGCCGGAATGCAGGGCCTCCATGGCGATCGCCGTCGAGGTGGCGTACCCCAGCTGCGGGGTCAGCGCCGTCACCAGGCCGATCGAGTTCTCCACGTTGGCCCGCAGCAGGTCCTCGTTGGCGGTGATACCCGACACGCAGTTGCGGGCCAGGGTCAGGCAGCCGGCTTCCAGGTGGCGCATCGACATCGACAGGGAGTGCACGATCACCGGTTCGAACGCGTTGAGCTGGAGCTGTCCGGACTCGGCGGCCATCGAGATCGTCACATCGTGCCCGACCACCTGGTAGGCGACCTGGTTGACGACCTCGGGGATGACCGGGTTGACCTTGCCGGGCATGATCGAGGACCCTGCCTGAACGGCCGGCAGATTGATCTCGTTGAAACCCACCCGCGGGCCGGAGGACAGCAGGCGCAGATCGTTGCAGATCTTGGAGAGCTTCACGGCCACGCGCTTGAGCACGCCGGAAAGGTGCACGAAGGCGCCGACGTCCTGGGTGGCTTCGATCAGGTCGGGGGAGGTGGTCAGCGGCAGACCGGTCAGTTCGACCAGGTGCCGGCAGGCGGACTCGGTATAGCCGTCGGGGGCGTTGAGCGAGGTGCCGATCGCCGTGGCGCCCAGGTTGATCTCATGAACCAGCTCCAGGGACTCGGCCAACCGGTCGTGGTCTTCGCGGATGGTCACTGCGTAGGTGCCGAACTCCTGGCCCAGCGTCATGGGTACGGCATCCTGCAGCTGGGTGCGGCCCATCTTCACCACGGTACGGAATTGGCTGGCCTTGGCCTGGAATGCGGTTTCGAGTTCTTCGATGGCCGCCAGCAGCGGGGCTGCGGTGAAGGAGGCCGCCACGTTCACTGCCGTGGGGTAGACGTCGTTGGTGGACTGGGAGAGGTTCACGTGGTCGTTGGGGTGCAGGTGCTGGTAGTCCCCACGTGCGTGGCCGAGGATCTCCAGGGCCCGGTTGGCGATGACCTCGTTGGCGTTCATATTCGTGCTGGTCCCGGCACCACCCTGGAGGACGTCGACGATGAACTGGTCATGCAGGGCGCCCCCGGCGATCTCCGCGCAGGCGGCATCGATGGCTTCGGCACGGGTGGCGTCCAGCAGACCGAGTTCGCGGTTCGCCCGGGCCGCCGCCTGCTTGACCAGGGCCAGGGCGCGGATCAGGTGCGGGTTCGAGCCCACCTGCTGGCCGGTGATATGGAAATTTTCCGAGGCGCGCAGCGTGTGCACGCCCCAGTAGGCTTCGGCGGGGACTTCGCGGTCACCGATCAGATCGTGTTCGAGACGGGTGGCGGCCAAGGTGCTGATGGACATGGGGTGATGCTCCTGAAGGGTGTTGCTCTGGGTGGGTATGGGAAAAGCGGGGGAGGGGACGACGGCGGTGTCGGCCGGTCCCGGAAGTATCAGGCGGGGACGGCGGTGAGTTCGCCGACGCGTTCGCCGCCGCCCAGGGCGCCGACGGCCAGGAAGGGGTGCAGGGCCGCGGCCAGGGAGGGATCGTCGCTCAGCCGGGACAGGGCCGCCGCGGCGACGGGCATCCGCGCCCGGTCCCCGCCGTCGGAGATCTTCAGGGCCAGTCCCGTGCCGTCGGGCAGGCCGATGGCCTGGATGCCCTCGAAACCGTCCTTGGCGACCAGCCCGGGGACGGCGCGCATGATGGCTGTGACATCACGTCCCTCGCCGGCGACCAGCTCGGGGTGGGCGCGCATGGCATCGGCCACGGCACGTTCCGCGGTGCCCTCGGCGGCCGCGGCCAACCGGCCGAAGGCCCGGGCGACCCCGGCCAGGGACAGGGTGTAGACGGGGGTTCCGCAGCCATCGGTGCTGGTGGTGCCGACGTTCTCGCCGGTGAGGTCCTCGACGGTGCTGCGCAGTAGTTCGTTGATCGGGTGGGATGTGTCGAGGTAGCCCTGAACGGGCCAGCCACGTTTCACGCAGAGGGCGACGAGCGCGGCATGTTTGCCCGAGCAGTTCTGGGCCAGTCGGGTGGGGCCGTTTCCAGCTTGCAGCCAGGCGCTTCGTTCTTCGGCGCCATAGGGCAGGTCGGTGCTGTTGGCCAAGGCCGAGGCGTCCATTCCGGCGTCGGCCAAGGTGGAGGCGGCGATGTCCTGATGGCGCTCGGAACCGGAGTGGCTGGCCGCGGCCAGGGCGAGTTGTTCGCTGGACACGGCCAGGCCGGCGCGCACCATGCCCACGGCAAAGAGTGGTTTCAGGGCCGAGCGCGGGTAGAAGCCCGCCTGGCTGTCGCCCATGCTGGAGGAGATGCTCCCGTCGGGTGCGGTGGTGATCAGGGATCCGTAGTGGACGGATTCGACGGCATCGCCTCGGGTCTGGACGGCGAGCGGGGCGTGGGAGGGAAGATTCACTGGGATCCGTTCTTCACGAGATGGTCGACGGCGCCGTGGACGGCTCCGAGGTGTTCCTGCAGGGCGGTTTCGGCGGCCGCGGGGTCACGGGCCCGGATCGCCGAGACGATTTTCTGGTGTTCGGCTTCCGAGGCACGGCGGCGGCCAGAGACCAGGTTGATGGTCTCGGACTGGCGGGCCATGGCCTCGCGGATGTCCGCGATGACCTTGATGAAGACGCCATTGCCCCCGGCGGCGGCGATGGCCAGGTGGAAGGTGGTGTCTAGTTCCACCCAGGCTTCGGCGTCTTCCTCGGTCCGCATCTGCTCCATGAGCGAGGCCAGGCGTTCAAGATCCGCGGGAGTGCGTCGTTCGGCGGCCAGTCGGGCCGCCGGGCCCTCGATATGCGGGCGGGCCTCGAGGAGGTCGGTGGAGGAGAAGGTGCCCAGCACCAGGTCGGTGGTGGCGTGGTCGGCGATGACGAAGGTGCCGCGGCCGGTCTCGGTGCGGGTCAGACCCAGGGACGCGCAGGAGCGCAGGGCCTCGCGCACGACCGAACGGCTGACGCCGAAGCGGGCGCCCAGGGCTGCCTCCGAACTGAGTTTGGTGCCCACGGGCAGGTCGCCGGCTTCGATGGCCTTTCGCAGGGAGGCGAAGACCGCTTCGGGGGCGCTCGTGCGCTCGATCGGTTGCTGTCCTGCTGTCCAGCTGTCTGACAGGTTCATGAACAGTAGGATGGCACCGATCACAGTCCGAGGTCAAAACAGGCGGGCCTCCGGAGCCGATACACTCTGGACGCGGCGGATGCTCGCGAGCTCCCTGCTTCGGTCTTTCGCCGGTCCCTGGAATTCGGAGCCCGGTGAAAGGCCCAGGCTCAAACGAGTGTCCCAAAGGTTAGGCCGCTACTCCAGGATTCGATACCCCTACGGAGCTGATTTTCGGTACGGCCCAATCATGGAATGGTGGCCTGAGGAGGATCTATATGAGGCCGCTCAACCGTTTTCGGCGGCTACTCCTCCTGTTGTGACGTTCCACCGATGCCCATGGCCCATGTCTTCGCTCAGTCCGATCAGTCGCGACGCCAAAGAGGAGAACCGGTCACGGACGGGGCATGGCCCGCACTGCTGGAGAGGTGAGCAACACCAGAACTCCGAGTGCGCCAATTGCGCAGGTGAAGACACCCAAAGTTGCGTCAAGCCTAGCTTGAATGGCGGCTCCTGCAACGATCGGAGCAGCCACCGTGGCGAGTCCGCCGACAAGGCTGAAGGTGGCCATCACCCGTCCCTGCATGCCTGGAGACGTCTCGGCGAACACGTGTGCGAACAGCCCCCCGTTGAGCGCAGGAGAAGGAAGCATTGCGAGGACGCCCAAGACAAACAGTGTCCACGGTCGTCCGTCACACAGAAATAGCCCGGCAAAGATGGCGGTCATCCAAGACAGCCCGACGATCGCCAGGGGGCCAGGGGGGAATCGATCTGTCAGTGCCGGGGCTATGGCACTGCCAATCAGTCCACCGACAGCAAACCCGGCGACGGTGATCCCCGTTGTTAGCGCGTTCACCCCTGTTGAGGCCAGGTGCAAAACCGTCCAGGACGTACCGGAAAAAACCATGAGATTAACCAGTGGCGCAGCGACCAGAACTCGCCGTAAGGCACGGTGTTGACGTAGAAACGACAAAGCCTCCCGGTACCCCAGGAGCGCTTGAGCATATCGGCGGCGAGGGGAGGCACCTGAGTCCTTATCTAGTCCCTCATGTGTCACGGGGCCGAGGTCCTGGCGAATGTGTCGCAAGGTCAGGAGGAAACCCAGGTCGCATAAAACGCGAAGCATAAACGGGGCTGACGGTATGAGGGCGTAGAGTCCACCCGAAGCGGGACTGCCGACGATCTGCAATGTGGAGCTGCGTGCCTGTTCGGCACTCATTGCGCGCGGAAACTCTGGAGGTTTAATCAATGACCGGGCCGAGGCGTCGAGGGCGGGATCGGCGATTCCCGCCGCACCCGCCGACACCACGAGCGCAACGACCACTGCCCAGGCAATCCAGGCTCTTCCTTCACCCCCTGCCAGGGTCAGGGTGGTCAGCAAGGCGACGAGCACGGTGTTCGCGGCCAGTGCCGCGAAAAGCGCACGGCGCAACAGCGTCCGACGGGAGATCACGTCAGCCAAGCCACCCCCTATGGGCACTACCAGCAGTTCGATTCCAAGAATGAGGCCGCTGATCAGACCGGCCAGGGCGACACTGGCCGTGACGTCGACGAGTGCCAGCGTTACTGCCACCATGGTGGAAGTGCTCACAGCAAGCAGTGTTGTAGCTGCATACCACTGCCGGAAAGCAAGGCGTCGAAAAGGATTCGGCTGGCTCTCGGAGTCGACGTGATTCTCGTCGGCGATGCTCAAATCACAACTCCCCGTGTGTCTCGAGGGCTAAACTTCGCTGCCAGGTCACGCTTGTACATACGATGTCAGCCATTTCCGTGAACAGGCGAGTGTATTCTGGCTCAGCCCAGATCTGCTCCTGCAGATCGGCCCCAGAACTCAGCGCAGAAGTCATATTGGCGATCCGCTCCCCGAGCTCAGCTATCCGACGGAGCCTCCACTGCTGGGTATCAGAATCCACGAGAAGCTGCTGATCTGGATAGTTGTTGTGCGCCGCGGCGAATTCTTGGACTGAAGCCACCGCTTCTATGGCACAGGTGCTGGTTTTAGCGAAGGTTGAAGAGATGGCGTCGACCTGAGGAGGAGTAGGGACTCCCGATCCAGTGATGACATCTTCGACAAGAGCATTCGCTGCGAAGAAATTTTGAGCCGCGCGGAAGAGGTCGCGGCAGTACCGAGCACTAGAGCGGACATAGCTGTCATAGATGCCATCAATATTCATACGAGTACTTTCTTGATTAGAGAAGTGCCCTGCTGGCCATCGATATGGCATACAGGGCACTTCAGCAAGTCATTAGGGGCGGGTAGGACGGGGGTTGATGCCACCACGCATAATGGATCTCCTTTCTGTAAGGCCGCTAGCAGGTCTGTAATTTCATTACACAACGAATGTTATGTGAGTCACATTAAAAAACACAAGACCCAACTTCGTCTTTAATTCCGGCCGGAAAAGGAGCACCCTGACGATGAAGAAATTTGCTCCTTGCTACCTCGACCTCAAGATGATTCGCACGGGACCGGTGTCTCGTCCCAAGCCGGAACCATCCTGCTGACCGGGACTGCGAAAACCGTCAGCCTGCCAACAGCCGTGAACACCGCGTTCTGCCGTGGCGCAAACCATTCGTCGCGCAAGACCCGGCGGCGTTCTGGCTCGTTGCCTCGGAGTCACCATCTCGCGGCTCATGGAGTCCTTGGCCGCTGAGGCCCCCGCCGTGCTGGAAGCCATCAATACCACCCACGCCGGTGGCCGAGCCCGAGTTGGGGAAGTTGCCGGGGCGGGGGGCCGGCACCGCGACGTCCGTCGGATCCTGGAATCCGGCGGGCGCATGGTGCCCGGGAGTGGCGGTGCCCCTGGGGCGGAGCGGCTCTCGCCGACACGTTGAAGAAGCGAGGCCGAGGCCGTCCGGGGCGTGGCTCGAGGCCGTCTCAGGTCGTCGCGCTTCGCTTGACCGAGGAAGAGCTCTCAGTCGTTGACGCACGCGCCGAGCGTGAGGGGAAGACCCGTTCTAAAATCATCCGTGAAGCGCTGGCCGAATCCGGCGCGTGAAAGTTCACGAGTCCGCGCTCGAGCATGCTTTGTCTTGCTTGAGGCACGGACTTCGCACGTGAGTCCGGACGAAGAGGCCCACGGGTTGACGGGGACGCGTAGGGTTCAGGGGAAGGACCCCATCAGCTGAAGGAGCGACCCATGACGTTGAAACCAGCCGAACGCCAGGTCACCAGCGAAGAGCTCGCAAAGAACCTGTCCCTGTCCGGTCGGAGCCGGGAGCAAGTCTGCGAAGACCTCGAATTCAGCGACGAGGCGCTCGACGCGGCGCTGGAGCTACGCGAACTGGTGGACCCCGTCGATGTGTGGGTGCTGCGCGACTACCTCGAGCAGACGGCCCGCGATGCCGGCGCCGAACCTGCCGCGTACACGGTGCTGACCGAAGAGGCCAGGACCGAGGCCTACCGGTGGTTCGAACTGCGCCAGGCCCCGCGAGCCGGTTCAGGGGTCACCGCGGACTGATCCCCGACTGAAGCCGGGATCGTTCGCGCGGATCCGTGGCGGCGGCGACCGCCGCCATGGCCAGACCGTAGGCGCCGTCGAGCACTGCCTGATCGGCCCCCTCGCTGGTTCCGAAGGACGCGAATTCGGCGGTATGGGGTGTGGCGCCGTCGGTGGGGTATCCCACCATCGGGTGGATCGAGGCGACCAGATGCGAGACGTTGCCCATGTCGGTGGACGCCGCGGGAGCCTCCAGCAGCGGCACCTCGCGGCCCCGATCGACCATCGCGGCGGCATAGGACTCGGCTAGGAAACGGTTCTGGCGCAGATCGGCGAAATCGTGGCCCTGCGGTTCGATCTCCAGCGTGGCGCCACTGGCCAGGGCTCCTGCCTCGAGGCATGTGCGGATCTTGTCCTGGATGAGGACCAGGGTCTCGGCCGACGGGGCCCGCATTTCCACCCGGGCGTGGGCCCGGGCCGGAATGATGTTCACGGCGGTGCCCCCCTCGAGGACCACCAGCGAGACGATCGCCCCGGCCGGTAGCTGCTGACGGGCCAGTCCGATGGCCGTCTGGGCCACCACCACCGCGTCCAGGGCGTTGACCCCTGCCGCGGGGTTCATTGCCGCATGCGCCGGAACCCCCGAGAAGTAGGCGTCCCAGCAGCCCAGGGCCAACGAGGCGGAGCCGACCCCGTCCGTATCGGCCGCATGGCCCATTAAGGCCAGATGGACCCCTGAGAAGAAGCCCTCGTTGATCAGATCGACCTTGCCTCCGGTGGTCTCCTCCGCGGGAGTACCGAAGACCTCGACCGTCAGGCCCAGCTCTTCGGCGACGTCGGCGAGTGCCAGCGCGGTGGCCACCGCCATGGCCCCGTTGACGTTGTGTCCGCAGGCATGGCCGAGCCCCGGCAATGCGTCGTATTCAATACAGACGGCCACGACCAGATCCCCGGAACCGGTGGTGGCATGGAAGGCGGTGGGGGAGTCCGGCTGGTGGTCCGGGAAGTCGAAGCCGGCCCCGGCCAGCACCGTACGCACCCGGGCCGCGGAGCGGTGTTCGTTCCCGCCGAGCTCCGGGTCGGCATGCAGGGCGTGGCTCAGTTCCAGCACGGTGGCACGATCGCGGTCCAAGGCCCGGGAGATCGTGGAGGCCGGTTCCTGGATGGCGGGACCGGCGTCGTGCCGGGTCTGGTGCGGATTCATGCTGTGACCTCTTCGGTGGGGGCGGATGCGGTGACCGGGGTGTACCCGCGGGAAAACAAGGTGGCGACGAGGGCGGCCAGGATCAGGGTGATCCAGATGGCGATCATCCCCTTCATCAGGATATGGCCGTCGGCGGCGAAGGTGGAGGAGAGCATCTTGACCACCGCCGCACCCACGGCGATGCCCACCGAGAGCGCCAGTTCGTTCAGTCCGGCGGCCGTGGCCGTTTCCTCCAGCGGGACCCCTTCGACCGAGAGCGCCCGGGTGGCCGATTGGTAGATGCCCATGCCCATGTTGAACAAGGCGAAGCCGGCGCAGTATCCGGTGAAGGAGCCGTGCCCCAGGGCCATGACCACGAACCCCGAGGCGAGGGTCGCCCCGGCCAGCATCAAGGTGGTGCGTTCGCCGATCGCCGTCAGCGCCCGGCCGGTCAGCAGCGAGGCGCCGAGGGCGAGGACCGAGGCCAGGGCGAGGACCAGGGCGATGGCCAGCGGATCGAGTCCGAAACCGTAGCCGGCGGCCTCGGCGTCGGCGTGCAGGAAGATCCCGTTGGTCCCGAAATAGCTGACCGAGGCGAAGCCGAAGAAGAACGTGGCCAGCGAGACGCTGCGTACGCGCGGGACCGCCAGCAGGCGCAGGTTGATGAACTGCTTCTCGGCGCGGGCGTCGATGCGGGTCCACCACAGCAGCAGGCCCACCCCGATGATCCCGGCGAGCAGGGTCTTCGCCGACAGCCAGCCCCAGTCCGGGCCCATCGACAGGGCGATGACCAGGCCCACGAGCCCCAGGGAGCAGCAGGTCATCGGCAGCAGGGCGATCGGCTCCCGGGTGGGGGCCCCGGCGTCGGGCAGGAAGAACGTCATGAGCAGCGCCAGAAGGGCGAACGGCACCCCGACCCAGAACCCGCGGGCCGGATCGTGGGCCCCGATCAGACCGGCCAGCAGGCCGCCGAATCCGACCATGATCATCAAGGTGCCGATCATGACGCTGACGCCGCGCCGGGTGTCGGCCGAGCTGGTCACGCGCAGGATGCCCATCATCAGCGGGATGAAACCCACGACGCAGGTGAGCATGACGACGCCGATGCTCACGGTGAGCAGGGTCGGGGCCAGGGCCATGAGCAGGACCCCGGCGGCGACGACGACCGTGGAGCAGCGCAGCACCAGTCGATAACCGAAGCTGTCACCGAGCCGGGAGATGATCGGGGTCATCACCGCGAAGGAGACGTTGGAGATCAGGAAGATCCCGTTGATGGTCGGGTCGTCGATGTCCAGTCTCGGGCCCAGGGCCGGCAGGATCGGGTTCAGATAGCCCTGCGTGACGCCGCTGAGCGCCTCGATCAGCGCCATGGCCACGATCATGCCGGTGATGGTCCGCCGCACGATGGGTGCGGAGGCCTCGTGGGTGGTTCTCATGGGGAATCCTTGGTGGGTGGGCTCTGCCGGGGGCCGGGCCCTGGGGGCCGAACCTCCGATGTGCGGTACATCACCTATTTTGAAGGTGTACGGTCAGGGCACGGAAAATCCAGTGGAAACATCATTATTTGGATTACTCACGAAGGAATCGTCCATGATCTCGGAACTTGATCTCAAGATCATCCACGCCCTGCAGATTGCCCCTCGCGTCGACTGGGAGCAGCTCGCGACGGTCCTGGACGTTTCGGCGGTGACCCTGGCCCGCCGCTGGGAGACCCTGCGCGAGGCCGGCATCGCCTGGGTGACCCCGTTCCCGGGGCCGAAGTACCTCGAGGCCGGCTGGTCGGCCTTCGCCTACCTGACTTCGACCCCGGCCCGACAGGCGGAACTGATCGAACGGCTCTGCCTGGATCCGGCGTTCGCCACCGTTTCGCTGGTCTCCGGACCCCACGACCTGTTGGTCGATTGCTATGCCTCCTCCCACGACGAGCTGATGCGCACCCTGACCCGCTCCTTCGCCGAGCTTCCCGGGCTGGTCCACCGTGACGTGATGTTCTCCACCACCCTGCACCGCGGGGCCTCGGAATGGCGGTCCGGGACGTTGGAGCCGGCCCAGGTACGCCAACTGGGCGCCCCGGCACGGCCGGTGCGGGGCGGCCACGTCCCCGACGCGCTGGACACCCGCCTGGTGCGGGGGCTGTCCTCCGATGGCCGGATGTCCTGGGCCCGGCTGGGGCAGGAATGCGGCGTATCCGCGCAGACGGCCCAACGCAGGATCAGCCAGATCCTCGATTCGGGGTTCCTCTCCCTGCGCTGCGACGCCGCCCTGGAGATCGAGGCAGGACAACGCGAGGTCTCCCTGCTGCTCAGCGTTCCGGCGACCTCGGTGGAGGAGATCGGGGCCTATCTGGGGAACCTTCCCGGCTGCCGGCTCAGCGCCGAGGTGCTGGGGGCCGCGAACCTGCTGGCGACCCTGTGGGTGCATGAGTTCTCCGAGGTCCGCGGGCTCGAGGTGGAGCTGGCCCGGCGGGCCCCGGGGTGCACGGTGGTATCCCGGCAGGCCACCGTGCGGCACTATAAGCGGGCGGGCCGGTTGCTCGATGCCGGCGGCCGCTCCTGTGGCACGGTCCCGGTCCCGCTGTGGGAGGCCGGCTCCGGACGCTGAATCCGCCGGTGGCGACCGGGGTCCGCGCGGTGTCAGCCCCCGGGGGTGGTGACCGGGGGCCCCTGCGGCTGTCGCCGGGCGAAGCGGCGGGCCGCCCGTCCCCACCGCAGGAAGTGGGCCGTGGACAGGACCAGGCCCACGGCCAGAGCGAACGAGGTGACTTGGCCGAAGAACGATCCTTCGCCCCGGATGACCCCCACGTAGTACTGCAGCGCCTGCGCCAGGAACAACAGCGGGAAGACCATGGCCCGGAAGAACGACTGGTAGGGCATGGACAGCGCGAACCGCAGCGCCTGGCGGCGGAGTTCGGCGTCCTGGGGCAGCGGCGTCCTCCCACGGATGATCCGACGCAACAGCGCCGTCTGGTCCCTGTTGACCCGGGCATCGTGCAGGACCTGGTCCCGCAGGTAGGCCCCGCAGATCATGGCGGCCAGGCCGGTAGCGTAGAGGGCCAGCTGGGTGTTGCCCAGCAGGTGGTAGACCAGCTGTCCGGTGTCGCCGGTGGGACGGGAAGGGGCCCCGGCCAGCAATGAAATCCAGAAGATGGCCTGTGAGCCGATCGCGACCAGGCAGGCCATCTGCCGTTGGAGGCGTTCGGCCGCGGGCATCCTGCGTGGCCCACTGATCAGCTCATCCGGGCGGCGGGCGCGGATCCACCGCCCGGTGCCGATCCCGAAGCCGCTCAAGACGAAGCCGCTGGCCACCAGGACAAGCGCGGGCCAGACGGAGTTTCCATTGGTCAGCGCGTGGGCGAGGGTGGCCAGGATGCCGATGGCCAGCAGGGCCGATCCGCTGCGTTGCCACCCCGTGCCGAAGGCAGCCGTCCACGCGGTGCCCGGGGTCCGCACCGGCGCGTCGACGCTGCGGGTCCCCAGACACCAGGCGGCCCCCACGAAGGCCGTCGGCGCCAACGCCGCCAACAGGACGGCCCCGGGGGACCTCGCCGAGGAGGTGGCCAGGACCCACGCCAGCAAACCGGTGGTGAAGACCTGGCCGCCGACGACTGCGGCCAGATACATCACGATCTTCATCTATCGGGGTCCCTCGGAGGTTGGGTGGTCGAAGAGCACCAACCCTTTCAGCCGGGCGCCCGCCCGTCAACGTGGGTCCCGGGCCGTGGAGGCCGGACCGGCGGATCGCCCGGGCGTGCCACGGGTGCGCTTTGGCAGGCCAGCGTCCATACTGGGCGGAAGGGGCCGCCGTCGGAGCCGGTTGCGGCGTTCCCGCCAGCGAGGTTGCTGCCCACGCCTGGTGAACAGCCAGCCGGCCAGGAGGCCATGCATGCACGTGCCGCGCGGTTCGCTTCTCGCTGTCACCGGGTTCGTCGCCTCTCTGGCACTGACGTGTTGCACCGCAGGACCTCCCACGGACGAGTCTGCACCCCCGGCGCCCGGGCAGGGATCGGCCCCCGCCGGTTCGTCCATCCGGCCCGCAGAAGCCGCCCCGACCCTGTCCGTGTTGAAGGATGATCCCGAAGTGGTCGCCGAGGATCTGGAAGCGCCCTGGTCGGTGGTCTTCCGCGAGAAAACGGCCCTGATCAGTGAACGGGACTCGGGGCGCATCCTCGAATTGGGGGAGGACAGCGAAACCCGGGAGATCGGCGTCGTCCCCGGAGTGGTCCATGGCGGGGAAGGCGGGCTGCTGGGCTTGGCGATGCGCGGGACCGAACAGCTCTACGCCTATTCCACCGGGGCCGAGGGCAACCGGATCCAGCGTATCGAACTCATTGGCCAACCGGGGTCGCTGGCACTGGGCAGTGTCGAAACCCTGCTCGACGGGATTCCCGCCGGCACGAACCATAATGGCGGGCGGCTGGGGTTCGGCCCCGATAAGATGCTCTACGCCACCACCGGGGATACCGGCGACCGCTCATTGGCCCAGGACCGGGACAGCCTGGGCGGGAAGATCCTGCGGATGGAGCCCGACGGCGGAATCCCGGACTCGAACCCCTTCGAGGACTCCTACGTCTACAGCCTCGGGCACCGCAACCCGCAGGGGCTGGCCTGGGACGCCGTGGGCACGCTCTATGCCACCGAATTCGGGCAAAGCACCTGGGATGAGCTCAACGTGATCACCGCCGGGGCCAACTACGGCTGGCCGACGGTGGAAGGCATCGCCGACGAGGACGCTTTCACCGATCCCGTCCAGCAATGGCCTCCCGCCGAGGCCAGCCCCAGTGGGATGACCATCACCGCCGGGGCGATCTTCATCGCCAATCTGCGGGGGGCCGCCCTGCGGATGGTTCCGGTGTTTGAGGATGGAACCTCGACCGAACACTATGTGGGACAGTTCGGCCGGCTGCGCCAGGTGACGACCGCCCCGGACGGGGACCTCTGGATCCTGACCAACAACACTGACGGACGAGGCAGCCCCGGTCCCGAGGACGATCAGATCCTCAGGGTCGGGGTCCGCGGCAGCTGAGCCGGCTGACGGCGGCCCGGCGGAGGAAGACGGCTACGCGGTGGCTTCGCGGACCCGCGCCACGATGTGCTGGCGGGCGGCACGCCCGGTCGCCGTGGGCAGCAGCGGATACACGTGGAGCTGCCCCTGCTTTTCGACGTATTCGACGTCGACGCCGGCCCGGGCGGCGCGCTGTGCAAAGAGCCGGCCGTCGGGGTTGAGGATGTCTCGGGTTCCGGAGAAGAGCGTCACGGGGCCCAGACCCTCCAAGTCACCATTGAGCGGGCTGACCGTGGGGTCATCCACGTCCAGGGTGTCCCGCCACAGGTCGATGAAGACCTGGGTGCCCCGGGTGCCGAGCCACGGATCACTGGGCTGGACGGCAGCGATCTCGGGGTTCTTCATGGACAGGTCGACCGCCGGGGCGATGGCGATCGTCCGCGGCAGGGTCACCTGGTGCCGGTCGCGCAGGTGCAGGAGGGTCGACAGGACGATCTGGCCTCCTGCGGAGTCCCCGGCCAGGACGGTGGGTTCGGCGCTCTCCAGGCACTTCAGGACCTCGGTGGTGAAACCGTCGACGACCCTCCCGGCCGTGCCGAAGGGGACCAGTGGATAGATCAGCACATGGACGGTGGTCCGTGCCTCGGCGGCGATCTGCGCGGCGAGCTGCCAATGCTGGGGGGAGATCTCGTTGACCCATCCGCCGCCGTGGGCGTAGATGAGGTGCCCCCGGGCCCCGGGATTGCGGGGCCGCAGCGTGTAGGCGGGCCATCCGGCCGCGGTGCGCGCCACGGTGATGCCGACGTCGTTCCGCAGCCCCCGCGGTGGACCGTAGGGGGCCGGGCGGAGCGTGCCTTCGCGGACCCGTCGGTGGGCCGCGGCCTCCGAGATGAACTCTTCTCCGGCCTTCGTGGCCTTCAGGAAGACGGGGATGAGCGGCTCGGGAAGGATCATGGCTGGTTCCGTGTCCGATCGGTCGGTGGCTGGTCGGGGAGGTTGGCTTCGATCGCCGCGATGATTTCCGGGGCATCCGGTGTGGTCCGGGGACGGAAGCGCAGCCTCTGTCCGGAGGGTAGCAGGAGGAACTTCTCGAAGTTCCAGCGCACGCGTCCGGCCTTCCCGGTGGCGTCCTTCGTCTTCTTCAGCTCCGTATACAGCGGGTGCTCGTTCCGGCCGTTCACGCGGAGGCGGTCGAAGACCGGAAAGGTGATGCCGTACGTCGTCGAACAGTACTGGAGCACCGCCTCGTTGCTGCGCAGTTCCTGGAGGAACTGGTTGCTGGGGAAACCCAGGACGGTGAAACCGCGATCGGCATAGGTGCGGTGGAGTTCCTCGAGCTGCTCGTATTGTCCGGATAGTCCGCAGCGCGAGGCGACGTTGACCACCATGACCACCTGGCCCGCGTAGTCGTTGAGGGTCGTGGTGCGCTCATCCATCGTGGTCAGGGGAACCGTGGTCAGGTCCATATCCGGGCCAACCCCTGCGGGGCCTGGGACATTCCCCCTGGTACCTAATGCGAGGTCGGCATCACGCTGGCCAGATGCTTGACCACATCGCGCAGCGGGAACGCCGTGCCCGGATGCGCGTGGACCCGGGACCGTTGGGTCCTGGCCCGCTGCGGGTGGTCGGTGACGATTCCGGCGACGCCGTCGTAGAGGTATTTGCGGATGCGGTCCTCGCGGTTGACCGTCCACACATAGACGGGCAGATCCGCCGCGCGGGCCTGGTCCAGGAACTGCTTGGAATAGGAGGCCTGTTCCACGACCAGGAAATCGCAGTTCACGTCCGGGATCCCGCCGACGGTCATCGCGATGGTGTATCCCACGGACAGGTCGGGGCGCCGGGCCTTGAGCGATTCCACGAGATCGGCATCCAGGGAATGGTAGATGTTGTCGTCCAGGGGTCCCACCGAGGCGAGCTCGGCGATGAAGCGGTCCAGGTAGTCGTCCGTTTCATGGCCGTGGACCTTGGGCTCGATGAGGAGCTTGATCCCCAACTGCCGGGCCCGGCGGACGTAGTCCAGCATCGAGGGGATGTGGTCGCTGAAGCCCCGGGCACTGACCGTGGTGGCTTCGGCCTCGGCCAGGGTCAGATCGTAGATGTCCACGTTGTGGCCGGTCAGGAGCAGCAGGTTCGTGTCGTGGCTGGCGACGAAGTGTCCGTCCTTGGTCTGCTGGACGTCGACCTCCACCAGATCGGGGTCCTGGGTGGCCGCCGATTCCAAGGCGCCCAGGGTGTTCTCGACCCCGCCCCACACCCACCCGCGGTGGGCGATGACCAGGGGGTCGGAAGTCTGGGCCGGAGCGGCGGCCACCGCGGGGGCGCCCATGATGGCGATGGCCACCACCGCGGCGCCCGCCGTGGTGCGCAGCGCCAGCCGACGTCCCCCGAGGGGGAGTGCGGCACGGCCCGGCGACCGGCTGGCTTCGGCGGCGGGGCGGTCCACCGCCCCGGCTGGCGAGGCGGAGGCCCGGCCGGCCGGAACCCGCCGATCCACCCAGGCGAGCAACACCCGGATGAGCGCCACCGTGGCGATGACCATGAGCACGAAGTCCGCCGCCCGCGCCGCCCCCAGGCCCAGGGTGGTCACCAGATGGGAATCGGTGTCCAGCACGGCCCCGGGCAGGGTCGCGGCCCAGGCCACGGTGCGCGAGGGCAGATCGAAGGTCAGCACCGCGGCCAGTAGCGGGGCCGCGAGGATCGTCGGGAGGCGGAGGCGTGGGGTCCAGGTCGCCTGCCAGCTGGTGAGCATGGCCCGCAACGGGGTCAGCCCGCGGGTGACCAGCAGCGGGATGGTCGGCAACAGGCGCAGGTTCAGATACACCAGCGCGCTGATCATCGACAGGTACAAGCTGATGCTCAACGGTTTCTTGAGGTACTCGGCCGTGACGAACGGGGCGACCCCGATATCGCGGGTCAGCGGGGAGAGATCGGCCAACCCGCCCAGCGGCATGAGCAGGAAGACGTAGAGGGCCACCAGCGGGGCCTGCAGCCCCAGCGCCTTGCCGGTCGCACGCCAGGCCTGGCGTCCCGCCGTCGTTCCCGGATGCCGTGACCCGGCGCGGATCCTGCCCACCAGGGCGATGACCGAGGTGTATTGCAGGGCCAGTGCGCCCAGGGCGATGAACCCGATGGCCAGGAACAGCAACACCGACGGGGGACTATGCAGGATCCGCGGGAAGTTCCGGTCGGTCAGGTTCGGGGTCCCGGCCAGCGCCAATGCGTGGGTGAACAAGAACTTCACCAACGGCAGTACGAACACCAGGATGATGCCCTGCCAGAGCACGAGTACCCCGGCAGGGACCGACAGGCCCGTCAGGAACGCCCGGAGCCTCCCGGGCCGGGCGGTCGGGGCGGCATCGGTCCCGGCCGGTTGCTCGTGCTGGTTGCGCTGGCCGATGGCGTCTTCCCCCTGTCCCTGCCTCGGTGGTTCCGGACCGCCACGGGCCGTGACGGGTTAAAAGATCCGTACCATTTTACCAATGCGGGGCGGGGGACCGGGTATCCGGTGCGTTCGGCGGGGTCGAGTCGCCGGGCCGGACGGGCCCGGGCGGGGTGGTTAGAGCAGGGATTTCAGGTAGGCGCGGTCGGCGGGATCCAGCGACGTGGCGAAGCTGGCCAGGCATCTGCGCCGGTCGTTGGTTTCGCCCAGCGCCCGGACCATATGGGCCGCGGAGAATTCACAACCGCTCAACGCGGCGGTGTAGGACCAGACCTGGCCGGTCAGTTCCCGGGTGGCCAATTGCTTCTCCACCAGATGCCCCAACACCGTGGCCACCGTGGTGTAGGCCGGATGCGGGGGTTCGCCGGTGGCCAGTTCCTCGAGGATGCTGCGCGTGGTGTGGGTCTGCTTGGTCTTCCACAGCACGTCCAGGACCCGGCGTTCCAGGGTGCCGACCCGGGGGGCCTCTCCGGGGTCGAAGGGCAGGAGGGGCTGCCGGGGCGATGCCCCGGGCTCGACGGCGGCCTCGCCGGTGGTGGTGGTGCTCATGCCTGGGTCCTTTCCGCTGTCTCCTGTAGGGCATCCGGTCGCGGGATCGACACCGGGCATTCGACCTGGCCCGAGAGCCGGTAGATCACGGCGCCGAAGGTCATGACCAGGGCCAGGGCGGCCATCCAGGGCTGCAGGGGCGCGAAGTAGGCCATTGCGCCGGAATACCCCAGGGCCAACAGGGCGATCTTATTGCAGACCGGGCAGCCGATGGCGAACCAGGCCAGCAGCCCACCGGCCAACCCCCAACGCGAACCGCCGTCGGCCGAGGAGTCCTCCGGGGCCGGGGGAGCCCCCCGGGGACTGACATAGCTGCCCACCAACAGTCCGGAGAGCAGGGACGTGGCGATCCATACCGGCCGGTCCCATGCGGTGGGGGCGATGTCGCGGCTGAAGAAGTCGTTGGGGATCAGGACGGTGGCCACGCCGAGCAGCACGCCGATGCCCAGGGCGCCGAGGGCGGCGACGATCCATTGCCGGGGCCCCCACCACCTCAGGGCGGTCGCGGCCAACGTGATGCGGCGTGTGAAGCCGATGCGCGGTCGTGCGGGGCGTGACATGGGTACTGGCTCCTGGGTGGTGTGTGATCTTCAACGGAAAACTTGATCGTCGCCGTTCTATCTACTATCAAGGATAGTAGAGATACTATGCAACATAGTAGCTAATCGATCGAAAGCAGCACCCCCATGTCTGAAACACCAATGCACGACGAACCGGCGACGCCGGGCCGCCGGAACGGCGGAGCCAGGAAACTGCCATGGGTGTGGATCATTCCGATCCCCGTGGCCCTCGTCATCGGTCTGTTGATCGGCATGCAATTGCCCTTCGGCAACGGAAGCCCTTCCGAACCGGCCCCGGCCGCCGCACCGCAGGAACAGCAACAGCAGCAACCACCCCAGCAGGAGCAGGCCCCGGGCGAGGACGTCGAGGTCCCGGACATGGCCCGCGTGGATCCGGAGGATCCCACCGCCGTGGGGGATGTGGATGCGCCGGTGGTCATGGTGGCCTACTCGGACTTCCAGTGTCCGTTCTGCGCCAAATGGACGGCCAACACCCTGCCGACCCTGATGGACAAGTACGTCGACGAGGGAAAGCTGCGCATTGAATGGCGGGACCTGGACATCTTCGGCGATGCGTCCCTGAAGGCCGCCGAAGCCGCCCAGGCGGCGGCCATGCAGGACGGCTACCTCGAATTCCACGAGGAGATGTCCAAGGACGGCAAGATCGCCGATGCCTCCGCCTTCGAGGACAAGAACCTGAAGGCCACCGCCGAGAAGCTCGGGATGGACGGCGATCAGCTCATCGAGGACATGAACGGGGTCCACGCCCCGGATGTGGTGCAGCAGAACATCGACGAGGCCATGGAGCTGGGCGTGACCAGCACCCCGTCCTTCCTGCTGAACAAGACCCCGTTCGTCGGCGCCCAGCCCACGGAGAACTTCATCGAGGCCATCGACAAGGAAATCAAGGCCGCTGAAAAGGACGAGAAGTAGATGGAGGCCGGACTGCTCTTTGCCTTCGTCGGGGGAGTGCTGGGGCTGTTCAGCCCCTGCAACGCCCTGCTGCTTCCGGCGTTCTTCGCCCATGCGGCCACCTCCACCCGCAGGCTCTCGGCCCTGGGGCTGGCCTTCCTGATCGGCATGCTGGCCACCCTGGTCCCGCTGGGCCTGGGCATCGGCTGGCTCGGGGGCACCATCGCGGTGGATCGCCGGGCCCTGATCGTCGTGGCCGCCTGGGTCATCATCACCCTGGGGGTCGTGCAGATCCTGGGCGGGGGATTCGATGTCGGCAAGCTGCTGCCCAGCCGGGCCCGGCGCAAGGGTCCAGCGACCCCGTCACTGGGTGGGGCCGTATTGCTGGGGACCGCCGCCGGGGTGGCCGGATTCTGTACCGGCCCCGTCCTGGGAGCGATCCTCACCCTCGTCCTGGCCCAGGGCAGTGCCCTCTCGGGAGGACTGCTGCTGGCCATATACGCCCTGGGCATGGTGATCCCCGTGCTGATCGTGGCCGGCATCATCCGCCGGACCGGGGTGTTCAAGGCCGGCTGGCTGCGCGGACGCACCGTGTATCTGGGCAGGTTCCGCTTCAACACCAACATGTTGATCGCCGGGGTGGTCACCGTGGCCGTCGGGGTCGTCATGTTGGCCACCGGCGGACTCGTCACCTCCAATGAACTGATCTCCGCCTCGGTGATGGACAAGATCTCCGCCGCGGCCGGCTCCGTCGACCAGGCGCTGCCGGGCTGGGCCTGGCCGGCACTGCTGGGACTGGTGCTGTTGGGCTGGTGGATCCTGGCGGTCCGCCGTCACCTCAAGGCCGAAGACCCGGGGAACGGGCAGGACGCGGAGCACGACGCCGGCTCGCAGGACGCTGGTTCGGGCCAGTCGGGCGAACGGGCCACCAGCGGCGCGGGAACGGAGGCACCATGAACTCCCTGGTGCTGCACCTGGCCGGACCGGGGCAGGCGCCGTTCCCCGATCTGGCCACGGCCTTGAGGATCGCCGCCAACGCGCTGGCCGAATTGCCCGGCACCGAGGTGGAGATCGTGGTCCAGGGTCCGTCGGTGACCCGGCTGGCCGCCCCGGCGGAGGACTCGGCACGGATCACGGAGCTGCTCGGCACGGGACGGGTGGCGATCAGTGCCTGTGCCAACTCCCTGCGCTCGGCCGGGGTGGAGGTCTCGGAGCTGGCCCCCGGGGTCCGCGATGTGCCGGCAGCCATCGCCCAGCTGGCCCGCCGGCAGGGCGAGGGGGCCGCCTACGTCCGCATCTGAGGCAGCCCGGGCCCGACCCGCGATAGCATCGGTCCCGGGAGCCGGCACGTCAGTTCTCGGCGTCCGGGCGTCCGGCAACCGGCCGGCACCATAGACAGCGAGGCGGGGAGACGATGGCCACCGGGCAACGGGATCAACCAGGGCGCAAGGTTCCCCTCTGGCAAGCGGTCCAGGATCGGCTCAAGGAGCGGATCGACCGCGGGGAGTTCGTCGACGGCTTCCCCGGGGAAATGGCCCTGGCCGATGAATACGAGGTCAGTCGGTCCACCATCCGGGCCGCCCTGGCCCCGCTGCGTCGGGCCGGGCTGCTTTCGGCCCAACGCGGCAGGCAATCCTCGGTGGTCAACGTCGTGGACGAACAACGGTTCGGCCCCGTCTACAGCCTCTTTGCCGCCGTCGAGAACGCCGGGATGACCCAGCGCAGCGTCGTCGAGGTCGCCGAGCTGCGCCGCTCCGCCACGGCGGCGGCCCATCTGGGGTTGGCGGCCGATGCCGAACTCGTCTTCATCTCCCGTACCCGCTATGCGGACCGCGACGTCATCGCCGTGGACGACACTTGGCTGCCCGCCGCCCTTGCCGCGTCGGTCCTGGAGGCCGATCTGAGGCATACGGCCCTCTATGAGGTGCTGCGCCGCCGGTGCTCGATCACCCTCAGCGCCGGACATGAAACCCTGCACGCGCTGGCCTCCGACGGGGCCCAGTCGCGGCGCCTGGCCTGCCCCGAGGGCACCGCCGTCTTCTTCATCGAACGCCTCGGTCTGGCCGGGGAGCAGGCGGTGGAATGGCGCGAAACCCTCATCCGGGGAGACCGTTTCACCGTCACCACCTCCTATCCCTCGGCCCCCGCCGCCGCCCGCTGACCCCGCCGCCTCCCGGCGCGCCGACCACTGCCACCATCCGGGGGCTCCCCAGAATCGGTAAATGTACGTACATTAGGTCGTAGGGTGCTTCCCGCTGGGATCCGGCACCTCCCCGCCGCATGGACAGCTCCGGCGGGCAGCGCCGAACGAAGTGGAGACGTTTCATATGGGCCTGCACCATCGCATCCTGATCATCGGCGGCGGCAACGCCGGACTGAGCGTGGCCGCCCGGCTACGCCATGCCGGCCAGGACGACGTCGCCGTCATCGAACCGAACGACAAGCACTACTACCAACCGCTCTGGACCCTGGTCGGCGGTGGACGGGCCCCGGCGAAGGAATCGGTGAGGTCCCAGGCCTCGGTCATGCCCCAGGGGGTCGCCTGGATCAAGGACGCCGCCACGGGGGTCGACCCCGAGGCGAAGACCGTCACCCTCGCCTCCGGGACCACCGTCGGATATGACTATCTGGTGGTCTGCCCCGGCATCCAGCTGGACTGGGACAAGCTGCCCGGCCTGCCCGAGGCCCTGAAGACCCCCTCGGCCTCGAGCAACTACAGTTTCGAGCTGGCGCCCAAGACCTGGACCATGATCCGCGCCCTGCGCTCGGGCACCGCCGTGTTCACCATGCCGGCCGGGCCGATCAAATGCGCCGGAGCACCCCAGAAGATCGCCTACCTCGCCGCCGACTACTGGCGTGAACAGGGGGTCCTGGACGATATCCACATGGTCCTGGTCCTACCCACCCCGGGCATGTTCGGGGTCAAGGAATTCTCCGACGAACTCGACCGGGTCGTCGCCGACTACGGCATCGAGGTCCGCTTCAGCAGCGAAGTCACCTCCATCGACCCGGAGGCCAAAACCGTCTCGGTGCGCAACAACACCACCGAGGCCAGTGAGGGCCTCGGTTACGACTTCCTCCACGCCGTCCCGCCGCAGTCCGCCCCGGACTGGTTGAAGAACAGTGCCCTGGCCGACCCTCAGAGCCCCGCCGGCTACGTGGAGATCGACAAGAACTCGCTGCGCCACACCAGGTACCCGGAGGTCTTCGCCCTGGGCGATGCCGGCTCGAGCCCGAACTCCAAGACCGGGGCGGCCATCCGCAAACAGGCCCCCGTGGTGGTGAAGAACCTGTTGGCCGTCATGCGTGGGGCGACGCCGTCGGCCAGCTACGGCGGGTACGCCTCCTGCCCGCTGACCACCTCACGCCATACGATGCTGCTGGCCGAATTCGACTACAGCATGCGCCCGGCACCAAGCTTCCCGTTCATCGACACCACCCATGAACGCAAGGACATGTGGTACCTCAAACGCTACGGACTGCCCAACATGTATTGGAATCTCATCCTCAAGGGACGAGCCTGAACCCACGAGCGACCGCCTAAGGAGTACGCCATGTTCTTTGAACGCATCTACGACACCGATCTGGCCCAGGCCAGCTACGTCATCGGCTGCCAGGGCAACGGGGAAGCAGTGGTCATCGACGCCCGCCGCGATACCGACGTCTACCACCGGATCGCCGCGGAGAACGGACTGAAGATCACCGCCGTGACCGAAACGCACGTGCACGCCGACTACCTCTCGGGCACCCGCGAACTGGCGGCCGATACCGGCGCCACCATGTATGTCTCCGGCGAGGGAGGACCCGACTGGCTCTATGACTTCGAGGCCACCGTGCTCACCGAGGGTGGCACCATCACCCTGGGCAACATCACCCTCACCGCCCTCCACACCCCCGGGCACACCCCCGAACATCTGACCTTCCTGGTCACCGACGGGGCCTTCTCGAAGGATCCCGGGTACGCGCTGACCGGTGACTTCGTCTTCTGCGGGGATCTGGGCCGCCCCGACCTGCTCGACGAGGCCGCCGGCGGCGTGGATACCCGCTTCATCGGGGCGAAGCAGATGTTCGCCAGCCTGCGGGACAAGTTCCTCACCCTGCCCGACCATGTCCAGGTCCACCCGGCCCACGGCGCCGGCAGCGCCTGCGGCAAGGCGCTGGGTGCCGTGCCCTCGAGCACCGTGGGCTATGAACGGCTCAACGCCTGGTGGGGCAAATACCTGGAGGCCGACGACGAGGAAGGCTTCGTCGCCGAACTGCTCGAGGGCCAGCCCGACGCCCCGGCCTACTTCGGGCGCATGAAGCGCCAGAACCTCGCCGGCCCCGCCGTCCTGGGCGAACGGAAGCCGCTTCAGGAGCTCGACGTGGACCAGGTCGCCGCCTCGCTGGACGCCCACGAGGTGACCTTCGTGGACACCCGGGCCCAGAGCGAGGTCCACCGGGGCACGGTCACCGGGTCGGTGAACATCCCGGCGATCAAATCCATGGCCACCTACGGGGCCTGGGCCATCGACCCCGAACGCGACGGCCGCCCGCTGGTCCTGCTGGCCGAGGACCCCGAGGCCGCCCGGACGATGTGGGACCACCTGATCCGGGTGGGCATCGACGATGTCTCCGGTTACGTCACCAGCATCGAGGGCCTGCCCCGGCATACGCCGAAACTGGTCCAGCCGGGCGAGATCGCCGATTTCGACAAGGCGCTGCTGCTGGACGTCCGGGCCAAATCCGAACACGAGGACGGCCACGTCCCCGGCTCGGAACAACTCCACGGCGGGAGGGTGTTGTGGAACCTGGAGAAGCTGCCCACCAGTGGCACCATCGTCACCTACTGCCAGAGTGGGGTGCGTAGCTCGGTCGTCGCCAGCACGCTGCGTCATGCCGGCTACGACGTCGTCGAGCTCGAGGGCAGCTATGCCGCCTGGGCCGAACAGCACGCCAAGTAGCCGGCGGTGATCGGTGCCGCCCTGGTCTTCGGGCTGATCGTCGGCGGGCTGCTGGGGCTCGTCGGCGGCGGAGGATCCATCCTGGCGGTTCCGGCACTGGTCTATGGGGTGGGGATGCCGCTCTCGGCGGCCATCCCCAGCTCGCTGGTGGTCGTGGGGGCCTCCTCGACCATGGCGGTGCTGCCCCGGATACGACGCGATGTGGACTGGCGGCTGGCGCTGATCATCGGGGTCACCGGCGGGGCGACGGCCTTCGCCGGTACCGCGGTGAACTCGCTGATGGATCAGCAGGTGCTGCTGATCGTCTTCGCGGCGATCATGGTGCTGGCCGGCATCCGGATGCTGCTGCCCGTCGGCTCCCGGGCCGGCCATGACATAGCCGCCGACGGAACCATCATCTGGCGTCGCCGCCTACCCAAGGCGGTGGCCACCGGTATCGTCGTCGGATTCCTGACCGGTCTGCTCGGGGTCGGGGGAGGGTTCCTCATCGTCCCGGCCCTGGCATTGGTCCTGGGGCTGCCGATGACCACGGCGGTGGGGACCTCACTGGTCATCGTGGTGGTCAACTCCCTGGGCGGATTCATCTCTCATATCGGGAACCTGGACCTGGACTGGGCGCTGACCGGGGCCTTCGCCGGAACCGCCATGGTGGCGTCCTATATTGCCGGGCATATCGGGCGCTCGCTGCCCGAACGGGTGCTCAAACGAGGCTTCGCCTCACTGGTCTTCGTGGTGGCCGCCTATGTGGTGGCCCGGGTGGTCCTGGCCTTCTAGCCGGTGGGGCCGGGACCCTCCGACGGGCTTGTGGGGCCCGGGCTGCGTAGACTGGCCTGCATGTCGGTTACTGAATTGTCGGACAGCGCCCAAAACCATCTCAAAGCCGTCTGGAGCCTCTCGGAGTGGACCAGCGAACCGGTCACCACCAAGGACATCGCCGAAAAAACCGGTTTGCGGATCTCCACGGTCTCCGATGCCGTGCGCAAACTCGCCGAGCAGGGCTACCTGGACCATGCCAAATACGGCACCGTTGAACTCACCGAAACCGGTCGCACCCACGCGGTGGCGATGGTCCGCCGCCACCGGCTGATCGAATCCTTCCTGGTCGACATCCTGGGCTACGGCTGGGAACAGGTCCACGACGAGGCCGAAGTCCTCGAGCATGCCGTCTCGGACTTCATGATCGAACGCATCGACACCATCCTGGAGCACCCCACGCGCGACCCGCACGGGGATCCCATCCCCGCGGCGGACGGCACCGTGGAGGTGCCCGACGCCGTCCAGCTCACTGGCGTCGAACCCGGAACCGTCGTGGTGGTCGAGCGGATCTCCGACTCCGACAGCGAACTGCTGGGCTACTTCAGGGACCGGGACATCATCTGTGGTGTGCGGTTGACCGTGGGCGCCGGCGAACCGTATTCGGGCACACTCGAAGTGCAGATCGACGGCTCCGACCAGCCGCCGTTGAGCCTGGGGAAGACGGCCAGCGACGCCCTCTTCGTCTCGGTCGCCGGCCGCTAGGGAACAGAAGCAAAAAACTGCCCGCCCGGTCGTTCGGCGGAACGGCTTGGATGAGCAGTTTTCCAGAAGCCTCTTTCGGATTTCGTCGTACGAAAAGCTGGACGCCGACGGCTATGAGTTAGTTGCTCCAGATGGCTACTGCTTCAGTCGGGGTAGCTTCGGCGAGGCCGGCCCATAAGTTGATCCGGCCTTTCGAAGTGGTGAAGAACTTGGGATTAGTCGCGTTGGTGGCCCCAATGCTCACAGAGAAGATGGTCACGAGCGCGACTTTCGTCAACGAGCCGGTGGTTGATTTGCAGTCATAGCTGTGGCCGAGGCCGGTCGAAGTCAGAAAACACAGCCCTGATTCTAAGATGCGCCATACCAATAGGTAGGCAGTAGTCACCGTGCAGAGCCGGTCGACTGCCTTTTGCATGAGTAGTAGGCCGGGTAAATGCCCGAAAAACTGCACTGGGGATGACACGATGACTGCAGATCGTAAGGGGGGGAACATCATGACCCGACGTAGTGGCCACAGTGCCTCGTGTGCAGCAGCAGTGATAACGATGCCGAATGAGTGTAAGTGCCGATGTATTGGTGACTTGCACGGAGGCCCACACACGGCCCGTGCGAGCGCTCTCGTCTGGGATGCTGCCGACCGTGCAAAGTATTCCGGACAGCAGGTTTCTAACGCCAAGACGGCCGCCAAAAAAGCGTTCAACAGGGGTGGTTCTGTCGGCCGCGAATGCACCGACTATTTGGTCACCCATGCCATCGATGAACTTATTCTCACGGGAAGCATTGATGAGCAGGCGGATGCTCGTTTAGTTCTTGGGGCTCTGGTCGAACCTTTTGTTGACGAGATCTCCCGCGCCGGTCTCAAGGACTCCGACGCTGAGGCCATCAGGCGAGCCGCGGACGAATTCCATTTGTTGTGCACGATATGTGCTGAAGTCCTGTGGCTGGTCCAGCAGGGCAAGCATTTAGCGTCGGAGAGCGCCAAACAGATTGCCCACCGGATAATTAAAGGCCAAGGCGAGCACAAGTGGTTTACGCCTTTGGCGAGGAAGGTACTGCACCGAGCACTCGTCCGGGTATTTAACAGCACTATTGACCTTATGCGGTGTGTGTCAACCTGTTTGGAGCCATTGAGTTTGGTCTTCGGGTTTTGGCCCGGGATGGTTGATGCCTGACCATCCGGATGGCCGTGGCACTGTCGGGCGGCGGTATCCGAAGCGGGCAGGGTTTGCGTTGTAGTACTCATCCATGGCCCGGACGCGGTCGTCGTGGGCTTCGGCCCAGCTCCCATCGTGGACCTGGGCCGGGCTGAACAAGGCGATCCCGGTATGGCGGTGTTCGGCGTTGTACCAGGGCACGTACGTTGCAGCGTAGCCACGGGCGGACTGCAGGTCGGTGAAGATCCCCGGGAAATGCTTGCGGGTCTTCAGGGTGCGGAATTCTGACTCCGAGTAGGGGTTGTCGTTTGATACGTAGGGCCTGTTATGCGTCACCGTGACGCCGTGCCCCTCGAGCATCCGGGCCAGGGTGTCCGAGCGCATCGCCGGCCCGGAATCGGCGTGCACCCACTGCGGCACGGCGCCCTCGGCGGCGAACGCCTGCTCGAACAACTGCGTGGCAAGATGCTCGGACTCGCGTTCCTCGACACGATGTCCGACGATCTTGCGGGAGAAGATGTCGATGATCGAGTAGACCTTGAACACCTGGCCCCGGTAGCGGCCCTTGAAATCCGTAATATCCCAGGACCAGACCTGGTTCGGCCCTGTGGCCAGCAATTCCGGCCGCTCACGCTTCCCGCTGGCAGGGCTGCGGGTGGGCTTGACCGGCCGCAGGGCCTGATCGAGGCGTAGGGCGATGCGCCACCACGTCCGGCGCGTGCCCACCACGACCTGCTCGTCCCACGCCGCGGCGAAGGCATGGTCCACCGAGTTCCCCTCCTCCCAGGCTGCGAGGATGCGCTCCTCGGCGGTGTCCCGTTCGACCTCGGTCAGCGCGTTGGGTTGCACCCTCTGGGCCTGCGATACTGGGTCGGCGGCTCGTTGGCGTGGATGGTGGCGATAATGCCAGCTTGAGCGGGCCAAGCCGATCATCTGCAAGGCGCAGCGTTCGCTGTTGCCGCCGATGCCCGTCAGTGACGACATGAGCTCGTCCTCGCCCGCGATCACTTCCCTGGATCTGGTGGAGCCGGGGTGTTGCCGGGCGTATGCTCGCTCCACTTCTGCATAAGCCCGATAGCTTTTCCCAACGCGGCGTTGGTGGCCTGGAGCTGCTCGTTCTGCTCGCGCAGCTTGGCCATCTCGCTCTCCTGCTGGGCGAAGGCCTTCTCCAGCTGTCTCATCCGATGTCCTGAACTTGTCACGAGTCCAGCATTCCGAGGCGTCAGGCCACGGTCAAGGTCGCCGCCCAGATAGGCCAACCGCCAACGGATGAAAGACGATCTTGAAAAGGGCTGCTCCCGCAACCATTTGGTCTTCTGGCCGTGTGGTAGATCCATGTATTCGATCACGGCTTCGCGTTTCTCCACGGCCGTCAATGCGCTCAGAGTCAATTCAACCTCCATGCCCTCTGTTCCATGTCAGCCACCGCGAGGATGGCTCACAATCAGGTTGACACTGAGGGATGGTCGATCCTGTCCGGATCAAGATGCTGCAACTTGTTGGGTTCGCGACGTGTCCCAACGTAGACGATCATAAGGATGTCGAGCAGTACTGCGTGAGGCCACTAGTAAACGGATGGGTGTCGCAGGAGATGAAGGACTGGATTGACCGGGGGTTCAACTACAGATCGTGCGTTGATCAGCGTGCTCGCCCGAGGAAGCGCTCCTGAGGGTGACGGGGTTCTCTGAATTCGAGGCTCTGGGGCCAGGAAGCCGGATCAAAATTCTACTCAGGATGCTGCGTACCAACGATGATTTCTTACTTCTGACGGAGAAGTGCAGGTAGCCAAAGATTTCTCTGGGGATCTCGGAAGGATCGTGCTTCCCGACCGTTGTTGTAGTCGTGCGAGCCTAAATCGTTACTGATGTGAGCGCAGACCTGCACTTGTCAGTTCTGGTATTCGGCACCGAGCTCTTCGGCATGATCTTTCGTGTCAATTCGTCGGCTCCCACCGGTCTCCCCGTTGAAGGACGGGGAGCTTGCCGATGGGTTTGAACATGGTGATGTTGTGGGTACGGCCTAATCAGTGCTCAGGTTTGAAACCAGGACGCTCGGATTAGTCTGACCAATCCATGTCAGCCTAGTGAACGTATTTGGTGAGAGCCATGGGTCGGCTGGTGGTTCACGCGACGGACAACGGCCACGGGGGTGAGCCCAAAGGTAGGGTCATGTGGGTCCAACGGCCTGTCACCATCTTCTTTTTCAAGGGCCAAGAGAAAAGACGCTGGGCTCAGGAACGGCCCACAACTTGAAATGTCAGTATCCTGGCCACCTTTTCAGGCTGCGGTGGTGAGCAGGCGCTTGCGCCGCTGCGCCGCCCACCGCTTACCCAGTAGTCCGTGGCGGGGGCCGAACAGGTAGACCACTGTGAAGGCGGCGCCCTGGGACAGGACCACCATGGCTCCCGAGGCGGTGTCGAGGTAGTAGCTCACATACAGCCCGGCCACGGCGCAGACCACCGAGATGATCGGGGCGATCACCAGCATCCGGGAGAACCGGTCGGTGAGCAGGTAGGCGGTGGCCCCGGGGATGATGAGCATGGCCACCACCAGCACCACGCCGACCGCCTGCAGCGCCACGACGCAGGTCAACGCGAGCAGACCCAACAGACCCGCTCCGAGCAGGCGCGGGTTCAGCCCGATCGCCTGGGCGTGGGTGGGATCGAAGGCGTAGAGGGTGAAATCGCGGCGCTTGAGCAGCAGGACCGCCAGGGTGATGGCCCCCAGGATGCCCACCTGCCACAGCTCCGCCCGGGAGACCCCGAGCAGGTTGCCGAAGATGATGTGGTTTAGGTCGGTCTGGGAGGGGGTGACGGAAATCAGTGCCAGACCCAGCGCGAAGAGCGTGGTGAACACGATCCCGATCGCGGCATCCTCCTTGACCCGGCTGGTGTCACGCACCACCCCGATCAGGGCGACGGCCAGGAACCCGAAGACGATGGCCCCCAGGGCGAAGGGCGCCCCGACGACGTAGGCCAGCACGACCCCGGGAAGCACCGCATGGGAGACGGCATCGCCCATCAGGGACCAGCCCACCAGCACCAGCCAGCAGGAGAGCACGGCGCAGACGACCGAGGCGATGATGGTGGTGGCCAGGGCACGGACCATGAAGTCGTAGCTGAGTGGTTCGGCGAAGAGCTCGATGAGGTTCATGCCAGCACCTCCCGGTCCATGACGTCCAGGCCGAAGGCGCGGGCCAGGTTCTCGGGTTGGAGGACTTCGTCGGGGGAGGCGTGCATCAACACCTTGCGCATCAGCAGCACGGCCTCGTCGGCCAGGGCCGGCAGGGCGTGGAGGTCGTGGGTGGAGACCAGGACGGTGGCGCCGTCGGCGGCGAGCCCGCGCAACAGTCCGGTGATGGTCGCCTCGGTGCGCTTATCGACGCCGGCGAACGGCTCGTCCAACAACAGGATGGTGGCACCCTGGGCGATCCCTCGGGCCACGAAGGCCCGCTTCTTCTGTCCTCCGGAGAGTTGGCCGATCTGCCGGTCGGCGAATTCGGTCAGTTCCACCCGTTCCAGGGCGTCCGCCACGGCGGCTCGGTCGGCCGGGCGGGGCCGGCGGGTGAAGCCCATCTGGGCGTAGCGGCCCATCATCACCACATCGCGGACGGACACCGGGAAGGCCCAGTCGACCTCCTCGCTCTGCGGGACGTAGCCGATGGTGCCCGCCTTGCGGGCGGCGGCCGGGGCCCCGCCGTTGATCTTCACGGTTCCCTGGTCCGGGGTCACCGAACCCATGATCGTCTTGAACAGCGTGGACTTGCCCGAGCCGTTCATGCCGACCAGTCCGCAGATGCGGCCGGGCTGCAAGCTCACGCTGGCGTGGTCCAGGGCCAGGACATCGCCGTAGTGGACGGTGGCCTCGCGCACGTCGATCGCGGCGGTCATGAGTTGGCTCCGGTCAACGCGTCGGAAATGGTCTCCGAGTCATGGCGCAGCAGATCCAGATAGGTCGGGACCGGTCCGTCGGCGGTGGAGAGCGAGTCGACGTACAGGGTTCCGCCGAAGTCGGCGTCGGTAGCCTCGACGATCTGCTGCATCGGGGCATCCGAGACCGTGGATTCGCAGAACACCGCGGGGACCTGCTGGTCCTTCACGAATTCGATGGCCGCGGCGATCTGGCTGGGCCGGGCCTGCTGCTCGGCGTTGACCGCCCAGATGTACTGCTCGGTCAGTCCGGCGTCGCGGGCCAGATAGGAGAAGGCGCCTTCGCAGGTGACCAGCGCCCGTTCGTTCTTCGGCAACGTGGACAGATCGGCTTCCAGATCGTCACCGACCTGCTGGATCTCCTTCTTGTATTCCGCGGCGTTGGCCAGGAAATCCTCGGCATGCTCGGGGGCGAGTTCACCGAAGGCCTTCGCCATGTTGTCGACGTAGAGCTTGGCGTTGTCCGGGCTCATCCAGGCGTGTGGGTTGGGCAATCCGGCCTGCTCGTCCTCGCTGATGTCGATGACGTCCACGCCTTCGCTGGCCACGATGTGGGGGACGTCCAGGTGGTCCACGAACTTCTCGAACCACGCTTCGAGGTTCATCCCGTTATCCACGATCAGATCGGCCTTCGAGGCCTTCTTGATGTCCCCGGGGGTCGGCTCGTAGCCGTGGATCTCCGCACCCGGCTTGGTGATCGACTCCACCTGCAGGTGCTCGCCGGCGACATTGGTAGCCAGATCCGACAGGACGGTGAAGGTCGTCAGGACCACGGGCAGGTCGGAGTCGTCGTCGGTACCGGTGGACGAGGCTGCTGCGCTGCAGCTCGTCAGGCCCAGGGTCGCAGCCAGCAGGGCAGCAGCGGCAACGGGGCGACGCCTAGCGTTTTTTGGCCAGGGAAAGTGAGGGATGTGCATATCTGTACTTTACGATCAAGCACCCAGAAAACAAAAGTTCGGGTCCCCAAACCTGTTGTTTTGACCCGCAAGCCCGAAACTTCCGCCTAGTCCCGCAAGATGTGTCGGATCTGCCCGGTCTTCTTGCCGTTTTTCCAGATCACGCCCACGGCGCTGAAGGTTCCGATGAGGATGGCGGTCGATAGCAGTGTGCAGAGCAATCCGGTGTCCATGGTCCTGCCTCCGTTCCGGTCCTGATGTCCTGTTCCGGCCACGGTACTCCCTCAACAGGTGACGGGGGTCAGACCCGGATCTTGCGGGGCAGGACCCCGGCACAGACGATGACCAGCAGTCCGGCCAATGGCACGATGAGCAGCCCGGTGGCCAGGGTGGTGCGGTCGGCAACAAACCCGACGATCGGTGGGGAGAACAGGAACCCCACGCGCATCAGCCAGCCCAGGATGGTCAACCCCGTGCCATGGCGCAGGCCGGGGAGCTCGTCGGCGGCGTGCATGGCCGCCGGGATCAGCGTGGCCATGCCGAAGCCGGAAAGCCCGAAACCGATGATGGTCCCCGGGATGGTCGGGAAAGCCAGCGCCAACCCCATGCCCACCACGACGATGACGCCCCCGGCACGGGCCACGAGTCGTTGGCCGAAGGCATCGAAGAGCTGGTCACCGATGAGCCGACCCACCAGTTGGCAGCCGATGAGGGCCACGAAACCCAGCGCGGTGACCGGCGCAACGGCGCCGAGTGAATCGTGCAGGTAGATGGCCGCCCAGGAGTTGCCGGCATCCTCGATGATCGAGCCGCCCGTGGCGACCAGGACCAGTGCGGCGAGGATCCCGTAGGTGGCCAGGCGGGAGATGCGGGCCCGGGGGATGCCGCCGTCGTGCTGCTCCGCGGTGTCCATCCCGGTCGGTTCCGGGCCGGGAAGAAGCGTGCGGCGGCAGTACAGGGCGAGGGTGCTGAAGAGGATGAGCGAGACCCCCAGATGGATTCCGCGTGGGATGTCGGCTCCGGAGGCCGCGGCCCCCATCAGCCCGCCGAGGACCGCGCCTACGCTCCAGGCGGCGTGGAAGGAGTTCAGGATCGAGCGGCCGTAGCGGCGTTGGACGCGCAGCCCGTGGGAGTTCTGGGCGACATCGGTGATCGCATCGGCGGCCCCGGCGATGAACAGCGCCCCGGCAAGCAACGCCCAGCTCGGGGCCAGTCCGGCCAGCAGGATGCCGGTGCCGGTGAGGATGGTCCCTGCCACGGCGACCCGTGAGGAGCGGAAGCGACGGATCAGGGTGGCCGCGGCCAGACCGGCGATGAGGGCCCCGAGCGGGAAGGCCGCGACGGCAGCCCCGAATTCCCCGTTGGAGAGCCCGAGTCCGTCCTTGATCGCCGGGTAGCGCGGCAGCAGGTTGGCGAACAGGGCGCCGTTGGTCAAAAAGAGCAGCGAAACCGCCAGTCGCGCCCGGCGGTCGGTGAGTGAAGGGCCGGTGGCAGTCGCGGTGTCTGGGGCCTCAAGCGGGTCGGGTGTCACGTATCCACCGTAGGCCGTTTTAGCTTCGTGATCCTGACTAAGGCTTCATAAGGTAGCTCTGCGGCAGTATGGGTGAAGTGTGATGAGCAACCCTCCCCTTAGCCTTGATCCACCGACCTGCCATGAGGGACCGGGACGCTCTTTGAAC
>NZ_JBQSWW010000019.1:0-64425 GCF_052377515.1 Arthrobacter sp. AOP36-C1-22
ACGAAGTCGTCAATGACTTCGCTGAGACCTGACCTGTGGTGGCGATGGTCATGGGTACTCCTTATCCGCACTACGTCGACAACTGATATATCTCTTGTGTTCCATATCGTATGATGGAGATCACGGTCGGTCAAGGGAAAGTTTTTACCCGCTGGTAATGTAGTCGCGGGCCCAGGAAGCAGGAGGAAGTCGATGGACATGGTGACCGGAACGGCACCCGTTGCCGAGTCGCTGGCGGAACGTTCCTATCGGGTGTTGCGCGATCGGTTGATCATGCTGGACATCGCCCCCGGCGCCCCCATCAACGAGGGGCTGCTCTCGACGGAGCTGGATATGGGGCGCACCCCCATCCGCGAAGCACTGAAGAAGCTCGAGACCGACCGGCTGGTGCACTCCTTTCCGCGACGCGGCACCTTCGCCACGATGGTGGACATCAAGGACCTCGCGGCCATCTCGGAGATCCGTCACCTCCTGGAGCCGCTGGCGGCCGAGAAGGCGGCGCTGAATCCGAACCCCGCGCTGCGTGAGCAGCTGGCCGATACGGCGGCGGCGATCGAACAGCTGGACGAGGACCAGGACCGCCGGGCCCTGATGGAATACGACCTGGAGGTCCACCGGCTGATCTACCGGGCGGCGGAGAACCAGCACCTCGAGGAAACGTTGGTGCGCCTGGACAACCTGGCCACCCGCATCTGGTGCCTGGTGATGGACCGGCTACCGAGCATCGCCGGCCACATCCAGGAGCACGCCTCGCTGTTGCGGGCCATCATCGCCGGGGATCCGGTGGAATCGCGGCAGCTGGCCGAAGAACACGTGCGTCACTTCGAGTCCACCATCCGCTCGATCCTCTGACGCTCCCGCGCCGACCGGAAAGGCACCACCCCACACGACAGGGGTGGTGCCTTTTTTGGTATCGGCCGCCGGGTCGCGCGGTCTGGTGGGCAATTTGAGGACTTCCGGCCAAAGCCTTGACAGTGACCCCTGCCACAAATAGCGTATGTGCAACAGCGTTGCAGTGAGTGCAACTTCAAACTTCTTTGGTGGTCCCTCATGAATCACGAAAAAACACCCGAAGCGCACGGTGAGCCTCATCAGCCGCCGTCAGTACTGACGCACCAACACGAATCCGGCGTCAAGCCCCGCACCGCCTTCAGTGGTGGACCGGGCGAGGAGACCCCGGCCTCCATCCGCAAGACCCGCAACAAAGTCGTTGCGGCGAGCTTCATCGGCAACTTCGTCGAGTGGTTCGACTACGCCGTCTACGGCTACCTGGCGGTGACCATCACCGCAGTGTTCTTCCCCGAATCGGATCAGCAAACCGGTCTGCTGCTGACCTTCGGCCTCTTCGCCGTCTCCTTCTTCGTCCGCCCGCTGGGCGGCTTCATCTGGGGGCACCTGGGTGATAAGTTCGGCCGGCGGCTCGCCCTGTCCTGGTCCATCCTGATCATGTCCGCCGCGACGTTCTGCATCGCACTGATCCCCGGATACGCCACCATCGGGTTGTGGGCCCCGATCCTCCTGCTCATCATCCGCGTCATCCAGGGCTTCTCGGCCTCGGGGGAGTACGCCGGGGCCGCCGCCTTCCTGGTGGAATATGCCCCGCCCAAGCGTCGTGGCCTCTTCGCCGCCGTCGTCCCGGCCAGTACGGCCACCGGACTGCTGCTCGGTTCACTGCTGGCAGCCTTGCTGACCGGTCTGCTCTCCACCGATCAGATGGAAGGCTGGGGCTGGCGCCTGCCCTTCCTGCTGGCCGCTCCGATGGGACTGATCGGACGCTACATCAGGACCCGGCTGGAGGATTCCCCGGCCTTCCGGGCCCTGGAGGCCGAAGACGACACCGAAACCACCCCGATCAGGGACCTCTTCCGCGACCATTGGCGTCAGCTCGTGCAGGCCATCGGCGCCGTGCTCCTGAACGCCGTCGGCTTCTACATGCTGCTCAGCTACATGCCCACCTACCTCGCCACGGAAGTCGGCCTCGATGAATCGAAGTCCTACCTGGCGACCACGGTGGCACTGTTGACCTACATCGGCTTCATCTTCGTGATGGGCATGCTCTCGGACCGGCTGGGACGCAAGAAGGTGCTGTTGACCGCCTCAGTCCTGTTCGTGATCTTCACAGTCCCGCTGTTCATGCTGCTGGACACCGGGAACTTCCTGATCATCGTGCTGGTGCAGATCGCACTGGGCGCGATGCTGACCCTCAACGACGGGACGCTGCCCAGCTTCCTGGCGGAGATGTTCCCCACCCGGGTCCGGTACACCGGATTCGCTGTCAGTTTCAACCTCTCCAACGCGATCTTCGGCGGAACGGCCCCCTTCGTGGCCACGTTCCTCATCGGCTTCACGGGCAGCGACCTGGCCCCTGGCTGGTACCTCATGGGAGCCGCCGTCATTGCCCTGGTGGCCGTCGCCTTCTCGGCGGAAACCAGCAAACAGCCGCTGAAATAGCGGCTCCTAACCTTCCTGACGAACCATTGATCCACCACGATAAAAAGGAGTCCATTGTGACCACCGAAGCATCCACCAACGCCGTCTCCGGACTCGAACGCCTGAAGGTCCTGCACAACGGGGACAAGGTCTCCCTGACGTTCTCGGACGCCGAGTTCGAGCGCCGCCTGGCCGGGCTGCGGAAGATCATGGCCGAGAAGGACCTCGACGCCGTCGTCCTGACCAGCTACCACTCGATCAAGTACTACTCGGACTTCCTGTTCACGTACTTCGGGCGTTCCTATGCCATGGTCGTCACCGCCGACGACACCTGCACCATCACCGCCAACATCGACGCCGGCATGCCGTGGCGCCGCAGCTACGGCGAGAACATCGTCTACACCGACTGGCGTCGTGACAACTTCATCCACGCCATCCAGGAGTCGCTGCGCCAGCGCAACGTCACCGTCCGCCGGCTCGGGGTCGAAGACGACACCCTGCCGCTGGACAACCGCAATAAGATCCAGGCGGCCTTCGAGCGCGCCACCCTGGTCGACGTGGCCCAGGCGGCCATGTTCCAGCGCATGATCAAGTCGGCCGAAGAGATCGAGGTCATCAAGCACGGGGCGCGTATCGGTGACATCGGTGGTGAAGCCATCAAGGCCGCCATCCGCGAGGGCATCTCCGAATACGAGGTCGCCCTGATCGGCACCGAGGCAATGGTCCACGAGATCGCCCGGACCTTCCCGGATTCCGAGATCCGTGACACCTGGGTGTGGTTCCAGTCCGGGATCAACACCGACGGGGCCCACAACTGGGCGACCACCCGGAAGCTGCAGCGAGGGGATATCCTGTCGCTGAACTGCTTCCCGATGACCTCGGGCTACTACACCGCGCTGGAGCGCACCTTGTTCCTGGGCGAGCCTGACGAGCGGTCGCTGGAGTTGTGGAACGTCAACGTCGAGGTCCACCGTCGTGGTCTGGAGCTGATCAAGCCGGGGGCCGTCTGCAAGGACATCGCCGCCGAACTCAATGAGATCTTCGTCGATCGTGGGCTGCTGGCCAACCGCACCTTCGGCTACGGACACTCCTTCGGCGTCCTGTCGCACTACTACGGCCGTGAGGCGGGCCTGGAACTGCGTGAGGACATCGATACCGTGCTCGAACCGGGCATGGTGGTCTCCATGGAACCGATGATCACCGTGATGGATGGTCAGCCGGGGGCAGGCGGCTACCGTGAGCACGATATCCTCGTGGTGGACGAAAACGGTGCCGAGAACATCACCAAGTTCGGGTTCGGCCCGGAAAACAACATCATCCCCTGCTAGAACGCACGGGGAACCGGGGCCACTGAGGACCCGGTGGCTGCTGGTGGCGGACAACTGCTCCGCCACCAGCAGCTGCAACCTTGGAGGGACGAAAAGATGACGGCTCAGACACGTGAATCGGAGGCGGGGGAGCCCCGCAGTTCTTCCGTGATCGTCAACGTCATCGACGTCCTGCGCTGTTTCACGGTCGATGATCCGCTGCTCGGGGTCACCGAGATCGCCACCAGCGTGGGACTGCACAAATCCAGCATCTCGCGCATCCTGTCCACCTTGGAGCAGGAACGCATCGTCGAACGCGACGAATTATCGCGCAAGTTCCGCTTGGGGCTGGGGCTCATTGCCGTGGCCGGCCCGCTGCTGGCCAATCTGGATGCCCGGCGCATCGCCTACCCCGTGCTGCAGGAACTGGCCGAGACCACGGGGGAGACGGCGGCCCTGAACATCTGGGACGGCGCCGAATCGGTGTCCGTCGAACAGATCCCCAGCCGCAAACAGGTCAAACACACGTCGCCCATCGGCACCCGGTACGGCACCCCGTTGAGCGCCTCCGTCCAGGTGTTCTTGGCCTACCAGGAAGAATCAGTCGTCCGGGAACTGCTGTCCAGATCAAGGGCCGAGGAGCATGACCCAGCGGGACCGCAGGACCTGAAGACGTACCTGCGTCGACTGGAGACGGTGCGGGAGCGTGGCTACGCCTGCAATTACGGGGAAACCTCCCATGAAGAGGTCGGGGTCGCGGCACCGATCATGGGGCATCGCGGGGAAGTCGCCGCGGCTCTGATGGTCGCCGCCCCGCTCTACCGCATCCACGATGCCGAACTGACCCGGCTCGCGGAGGCCTGTTGTCGGGCCGCCGCCCGGATCAGCCGGCGCATGGGCGGCCAGCCCGAATAACGCCCCGCACCACCCACCCACACCGGAAGGCACGGAAGCAGTCATGAGCGTTGAACGTCGCGGAGAATTCGCCTTCGACTACCTGTTGCATGAGGGCACGGCCCCGACGAAGGTCCAATTCCACTTCCTCGAGGAACTGAACCTCCCCGTGGCCATACAGACCTGGGAGCTACCCGTCGGGGGCAGCGAGGGGATGCACCGCCACGACGGGGAGCAGGCCCTCGAGGAGTTCTACCTCGTGGTCGAGGGAAGCGCGCGCATGCACCTGGGCGACGAGATACTTGAACTGGAGGCCGGGGACACGGCACTGGCGCCAGCCGGGGTGGACCATGACCTGATCAATGCCGGTGAAGGCCCCCTGAGGATCCTGACCGTCTGGGGCACCCCCGGCGCGGCGGACTTCTCCTCCTTCGGCTCCGCCCGTGCCTCGAAGGAAGCCCGCGCACTGGCCGCGGACCGGACGAAGGGCCCTTCCGGGACACCGCCGAGCCGCTAGGCGGCCCGCCACGGCCGGGAGGGGAATCGGCCGGGCACAAGTCTTGCCAGCCACGGGGGCGGATGCTGGAGTGGGGGCAACGGTTCCCTACGGAGAGGCAGTCCATCATGACCGGAGAGATTTCATTCATCGAATTCGGGGCCGGGGACGCCGCGGAATCCGCACGGTTCTATGCCGCGCTCTTCGGGTGGCGGAGCGAACCCGGCCCGAACGGGCCCGATGCCGGCTACCAACTGGATGTGGCCGGCACCCCGGGTGGCCTCCATTCCGGGGATCCGGGGGCGGCGCCCTACGTGTTCTTCGCCGTGGAGCAGATGCAGGCCGCCTGCGATCGGGTCGTTGAACTCGGGGGGACCGTCGACCCGATGGACCTCAACGGCGATGCCGGCTACCGGGCCACCCACGGACTATTCACGCTCTGCCGGGACCAGCAAGGCTCCCCGTTCGGCCTGCATCAGCGGCCCGCCGGTTAGGGCCATCGGCCCCCGACGGTGCACGGACCCGCCCCGACGATGGTGTGTCCCGCGCCATGTCCGGGCTACGCTGGCCGCATGACAGAGCATGACCAGCGGGAGTTCGACGTCATCGTCGTCGGTGCCGGCCTCTCCGGACTGGTGGCCGCCACCGAAGCCACCGACACCGGACGGAAGGTCCTGCTGATCGACCAGGAACCGCAATCCAACCTCGGCGCCCAGGCCTGGTGGAGTTTCGGCGGCCTGTTCCTGGTGGACAGTCCCGAACAGCGGCGCCTGGGGATCCGTGACAGCGTCGAGCTGGCCCGGCAGGACTGGTGGGGCACCGCCGGCTTCGACCGGCCGGAGGACCATTGGCCCCGGGCCTGGGCGGAGGCCTACGTCGACTGGGCGGCCGGGGGCAAGCGCGCCTGGCTGCACGAGCTGGGGATCAGGTTCTTCCCCGTCGTGGGCTGGGCCGAACGCGGAGGCCACGGGGCATCGGGCCCCGGGAACTCGGTGCCCCGCTTCCACATCACCTGGGGTACCGGCCCCGGGCTCGTGGAACCCTTCGCGAACAAGGCCCTGGCTGCGGTGTCCTCCGGGCTGCTCACCGTACGCTTCAGGCACCGCTTGGACTCATTGGTGGTCCGGGGCGGCGCCGTCACCGGGGTCCAGGGACAGGTGCTGGCCCCCTCCAACTCACCCCGCGGCCAGGCCAGCAACCGGCAGGAGGTGGGCGACTTCGAATACCTGGCCCCCGCCGTCGTGCTGTGTACCGGGGGGATCGGCGGCAACGTCGAGAAGGTGCGGGCCGCCTGGCCCGAACGGCTGGGGGACCCCCCGGCCCGGATGATTTCCGGGGTTCCCGCGCACGTCGATGGCCGGGGGCTGGATATCGGTGCTGCCGCCGGAGGGCACCTGATCAACGGGGACCGGATGTGGCACTACACCGAAGGGATCATGAACCACGGCCCGGTCTGGGAGAACCACGGCATCAGGATCCTGCCCGGACCCAGCTCGCTCTGGATCGATGCCGTGGGCCGACGCCTTCCGGCACCGCTGTGGCCGGGATTCGACACGCTGGGAACGCTGGAACATCTGCGCGGCACCGGTCACGACCATTCGTGGTTCATCCTCAACCGGCGCATCATCGGCAAGGAGTTCGCGCTCTCGGGATCCGAACAGAACCCCGATCTGACCGGCAAGGACATCGGTGCGGTGCTGCGGCGGGCCCGCACCGCAGTGCCGGATCCGGTGCAGGCCTTCCTGGACCGCGGCAAGGATTTCATCCAGGCGGACAGCGTGGCCGAGCTGGTCGCGCGGATGAACCGGCTCGCAGGAGGGGACCTGCTGGATGCGGAGGCCATCGAAGCCGAAATCATCGCCCGCGACGCCGAAGCCTCGAACCGATTCAGCAAGGACCCGCAACAGATGGCCGTCCAGGCGGCCCGCAGCTATCTCGGTGACAAACTGATCCGCACCGTCGCCCCGCACCGGCTGCTGGATCCGAAGGCAGGCCCGCTGATTGCCGTGAGGCTACACATCCTCACGCGCAAATCGCTCGGGGGACTGGAAACGGATCTGGACTCACGCGTGCTGGCCCCCGGCGGCCGGGCGGTCCCAGGTCTCTATGCCGCCGGGGAGGCCGCGGGATTCGGTGGCGGGGGAGTCCACGGCTACCGGGCCCTGGAGGGGACGTTCCTGGGAGGCTGCCTCTTCAGCGGCCGGGCCGCCGGGCGGGCCGCCGCCGGGCGGTGAACGGCGCAGAGGGGGACCAGGTCCCGTCGGTTGCGTGATCCCGACGGGCCGTTGGACCCGGTGCTAGTGCCTGGCCCAATACGTCGTGCCGATGACCAACGCGTACACCCCGAAGACAACCCCGAGGTACATGGGGCTGAAGACGTGGCCGGAGATGATCGATTGCAGGACCGCATAGGCCAGGAAAAGCAGCAGGATGCCGATCCCCGCAACGACGTACTCCACGCCGTGGTGATGATGGTGGGCGTGGGCGACGCCTTGATGATTCATAGAATGTCCCATACTTCGAACATACGCCGGTGCCGGGGGAAGAACCATAGCTAGACTGGGGGCCGCGAACGCACGCCGCCGCACGCCGGCCCGGGATCGACCCGCCTGATCAAGATTGCCTCGAGGTACCCAAATGACTGAGCAGAACCCATACGACCCCGCCCCATACCCCGGGCCGCAGGGCCAGGGCGGGTATCCCCACCCGTACCCGGGACAAAACCCGTGGTACCAGCAGCCACCGGCAGCCTCCGGGTTGACCAAGGCCGCGATGATCATCGGCATCGTGGCGATCGCCTTGGCATTCATCCCCGTCGTGGGGTTCATCTCCTTCATCCTGGGGCCACTGGCCCTGGTCCTGGGGATCATCGGGCTGGTGAAGCGGGTTCCCCGCAAGGGCTTCGCACTCACCGGGGTCATCACCGGTGCCGCGGCACTGATCGTCTGCATCATCTACGTGATCATCGCCGTCGCACTGGCCAACGTGGTCCAGAACGGGATGGGCGAAACCGCGCCCTATACCTACTCGGTGACCGGGGATGGCGCCTACACCGTCGACTACACCGCAGAGAACATCACCTCGGAGAAGACCGAAGAGATCCCCGGCGGCGAGTTCACCAAGGACGTCACGGCCAATTCCATGCTGGGAACGCTCACGGCCCACAACGCCGCGGGCAGCAGCGGGGATCTTTCCTGCACGATCAGCAAGCCGGACGGCAGCGTCGTCGCGAAGGATTCGGCCTCGGGCGCCGGGGCCAGGGTCGCCTGCCTGACCGGCGAAGGCTTCAATAAGTAGGGCCCGCCGTCCTGCCGGGGCGGGAGACGCTACCGGCGATGGCCCTTGGCCCGGCGGGCGGCCACGCGTTCCTCGACGATCGCGACGGCCGTTCCGGCCGAGGTCCGGGGGCCCGTGGCCAGATAGACCGGCGCCTCATGGACGGGCCGGACCTCGTCGTCGTACCGATAGGGCAGGTAGCTACCGCCCGAGCGGCGCACCAGCAGCACCCCGGCGGCGACATCCCAGGGGTTGGTGTCGAAGCCCAGGGTGATATCGGTCCACCCGGCCGCGACATGGGCCAGGCCCAGGGCCCCGCTGACGGTCCGCCGGACGGTGGCGTACCGGGTGACCAGGGTGCCGAAGGCCTCCAGGGCTGCCGGTCCGTCGAGTTCGAGGGCCTCGGCCGAGGGGTAGTCGGTCATGAGGCTGGACGCGGTTTCCTCCGGTGTGCCGGACGGTTCCAGACGATCCCCGTTCAGCCAGGCGCCTTCGGCATTGGCGGTGAACATCAGCTCGGCGACGGGGTCATAGACGACGCCGGCGAGTAGTTCGCCGTCCAATGCCGCGGCAATGGACACACAGAAGAAGGCGACGCCGTGGGCGAAGTTGCTGGTCCCGTCGATGGGATCAACGATCCATTCGATGCGGCCGGTGCCCTGATGCCCTCCCTCCTCGCCGAGGATCCGGCTATCGGGGCAGGCGGCGAAGAGATGGGCGGAGATGGCCTTCTCGCTGGCCTGGTCGAAGGCGGTGACCAGATCGTGGGCGTTGGCCTTCTGGCGGGCTTCGGCCCCGGAACGGAAGGCCCCGCGCAGCAGCGGGCCGACACCCCGCGCCGCGTCCTCCGCGATGCCACGCAGATGTTCGGCCAGTTCCAGGGGGTGCTCGGGGGTATCCACCCGGTCAGCCTACCGGGCTCAACTTTCGTCGAGCTGTTCCGGCTGCTCGCCCAGGATGAAGTGCCGTCCGGAGATCGACGTGGGGGTGATCTCGATCCAGAAGTCCTTCAATGTCTGTACCCAGGGGTCCACCCCGGAGGCCCGGGCGGTCTTGATCTCCGCTTCGGTCTCCAGGATGCGTGCGGTGCCCTGGATGATCACCGACCAGGCCTCGTCGCTGAGGATGCCGTCGGATTGGAAGGCGACCTTCGGGTTCACCGTCAGGCCCGAGAGCTTGGAGCCGGCCGCCGAACGCAGGTAGATCCGCTCATTGGAGGCCCCGTGGTTCACCGGGGTGATGTAGGGGACGCCGTCGAAAGCGGTGGCGAGGCGCCCGTGTTGGCTGTGGCCCAGGAGCTTCCAGCACTGGTCTTCGTCCAGGATCAGGACCGGTTCGTCGTCTGCATGGGTGAACATCATGCCCCTATTCTTCTACGGCATGTAGAAAAAATCCAGTATCCGCCGGGACTTGTTGACGCGCGGGCGTGAAAGACTGGCGATATGTCATCACGCAAAGCAGAATCGTTGCGACAGCACCTGGGGGTCAGGCTCGAGGACGCCTGGCATGCGTTCCGCGAGGCGAACGGTCGTGAACGTGGCATGGTTCCGACCGTGCTGCCCTTCAGGGGGTACGGACGCTCCGAATCCGCTGAGGACGGGTGGGTCCGGATCCTGGCACGGATCGTCGTCGCCTCCCCGCAGCCGTTCCGCCATGGGGTTCCGCGGTCCCGCGTGGTCGCCGATGGCGTCCGGGGGTGGAGGAACTTCATTTCCCCGCCCATCCCGTATGCCGAGGCCACCGTCACCATCGCCGGAGGGGAGCATCTGGTCCGCGCGGATCGTGGGGGAGTCCTGGATGCCCGCATCGCCACGAGACTGGGGCCGGGCTGGCATACCGTCACCCTGAGCGCCGAGGGCTCGGCCGAGGTCAGGGCCCGGGTGTTCGTGGTCGATGCCTCCTGCGAATTCGGTCTCCTGTCGGATGTGGATGACACCGTGGTGGTCACCGCCCTTCCGCGGCCGTTGTTGGCCGCCTGGAACTCGTTCGTCCTCGACGAGCATGCCCGGGTGGCCACCCCCGGCATGGCGGTGATGATGGAGCGGGTCTTGCGTGGACGCCCCGGCGCCCCCGTCCTGTACCTGTCGACCGGAGCCTGGAACGTCGCCCCGACCCTGAGCCGGTTCCTGGCCAGGAACCTCTTCCCCGAAGGACCCCTGCTGCTCACCGACTGGGGGCCCGTGGAAACCGGCGCCTCCGGTGGCCGCTGGTTCCGCTCCGGTGCCCAGCACAAGGTCGACCAACTGCGCCGTCTGGCCGAGGAGTTCCCACAGGTGAAATGGCTGCTCATCGGCGATGACGGCCAACACGACCCGGAGATCTATGCGGGCTTTGCCCAGCGCTACCCGCAAAACGTCAAGGCCATCGTCATCCGCCAGCTGACCCCCTCCGAGGCGGTCCTCGCCGGCGGCCGTTCGCAGCGGACGGTGAACTCGACGCCGGGCATCGACTGGGTCTACGCCCCCGATGGGGCTCATATCCTCTCCGAGCTGCAACGGCTGGGCATCGTCTCCGACGAGGAACAGCACGTCGAGCACCAGGAGCGTCGGCGGTTGCGCCAGCAGTGGCCGGAAGGAGAACCACAGGGAGAGCAGGAAGAACAGGAGGTCCACGCCCGATGAGCGGACGGAAACTGCAGGTCCAGGTCCCGATGCGGTGGGGCGACATGGACGCATACGGGCATATCAACAACGTCAACCTCGTGCGCATGATGGAAGAAGCCCGCATCGCCGGCTTCGGCGTGCCCGGGGGGACGGGCAAACCGGGCACCGAATCGACCGCGGAACTGTTCTCCAGCGTCCCGGTCAACACCCAGATCCTCGTGGTCGAACACCGGGTCAGGTATCTCAGCCCGCTGGACTACCGCAATGTCCCGGCGGAGGTCGAGATCTGGCTTTCCCGGGTGAAGGCGGCCAGCTTCGACGTCTGCTACGAATTCCGCGACCCGATCGAGGGGAGCCTGTGCGTGCGGGCGACCACCACGTTGGCCTTCTTCTCGGTGGAGGACCAGCGGTTGTTCCGGCTACCGGCCCGGCAGCGGGAGGAAATGCAGCAGTTCCTCGGCGAACCGGTCTTCCCCTGAGGCCCGGGGGCCGCTGAAGTAACCTCTTCGCCCGTGGCGTACGGAGTTTGCGTTGCCTGCGCGCTTGGGATTGGGTGGAGGAAATACGTTTTGCCGGGTCAGGCTCGGCCCTCGAAGGAGTGATCGGAAGATGCCCGTCCCCGCAACCGCTCGACCGCCGCGCCCGCAGGTCGTGTTGGAAGTGGTGACCAAACGGAAAATCGGCAAGCACATGGTCCGTCTGACCCTGGGCGGCGAGGGCTTTGCCGCCTTCCGCAACCGGGATGCCACCGACAAGTACGTCAAGCTGCTCTTCGCCGACCCCGAATTGGGGCTGACCCCACCGTACGACATGGACGAACTGCGGGCCGTCCTGCCGCAGGAACGGATGCCGGTCCGCCGCACCTACACGGTGCGCAGTGTCAACGAAGCCGCCGGCACCTTGCAGATCGACTTCGTCGTGCACGGTGAGGAGGGCCTGGCCGGCCCCTGGGCCGCCAACGCCCAACCCGGTGACCTGGTCTGCTTCTCCGGCCCCGGGGGCATGTACTTCCCCTCGAAGGACGCCGACTGGCATCTGCTTGCGGGGGACGAATCAGCTTTGCCGGCCATTGCCGCCGCCCTGGAGAAGATGCCTCGTTCCGCCGTCGGTGAGGTCTATGTCGAGGTGGCCGGGGAGAAGGACGAGGTCAAGTTCAGGGCCCCGAAGGGAATCAACGTCCACTGGCTGTACCGCGGCGGGACGTTCACCCCCGAAAGCACCAAGCTCGCCGCCGCCGTGATGGCAGGTCCCTGGCATGAGGGCGAGGTGCAGGTCTTCGCCCACGGGGAACGGGAGATGGTCAAGGCGCTGCGCCGGTTCCTGGCCGACGAGAAGGGCCTGCACCGCAAACAGCTCTCGCTCTCGGCCTACTGGGCCTTCGGCCGCGCCGAAGAGACCTTCCAGGCGGAGAAGAACGAACCGATCGGCAAGATCTTCCCCGAACAGCCGGGGATGCAGGCCACCACGGGCGGTTGATCCGCCGTCCGGGGCGAGGGCCTCAGCCCTTCGAATAGGCTTCCTCGTTCCAGAGATGGAAGAGCGCGTGGCTGCGATAGGGGCGCCAGGCTTCCGCGCGGCGGGCCGCCTCCCGGGTCGTGACCCCGCCCAGCGCCCGGCGCAGGACGAGGTCTCCGGCGGTGAAGGCATCGGGCTCCAAACGCGCCCTGACATCGAGGTTGTCGGCGCTCCACGGGCCGATGCCGGGGATGGCCAGGAGTTCTTCACGCGTGAGCGGGAACGCCCCGGGATCCGCCGGTGTCGCCACATGGGCGAACGCCTCGGCCACGGCCAACAACGTCCTGGTGCGGGCGTGGGTCAGGCCGACGCCGGCCTGCAGTTCGTCTTCGGGGATCCCCGCCACGACCCCGGGAGTCGGGAACAAGTGCAATCCGGCGATCGGCGGGCCGGCCCATCCGCTCACCAGCCGCCCGGCGAAAGTGCGTCCCGCGGCCAGGGAAACCTGCTGGCCGAGCACGGTCGTGGCCGCGGCCTCGAAGGGATCCGGGGAGCCGACGGGGCGGAGCCGGGGCCGCTTGGCGACCAGGGGGCCAGGGTCGGGTCGCGGAGCAGCCGGGCATTGATCGGTTCCAGATCCAGATCCAACGCGAACCACCGGCGAAGCAACGCCGAGAGCGGGGGCCGGTCCTCGGCCGTCAGCGCCGCGTCCACCCGGCGGAGCAGGACCGCGTCCTCGGTGAAGCGTAGACCGATCACCACGTTCCGGTCTCCGATCCTGACCGGGCGGCGGTGTTCGCCCCCCGTTTGTTCGTCGAGGCCCGGCACGGCATGGGCGGCCAGGACGGCCAGCGAAAGCTGCGGGTCCAGTCCTCCATTGGCTGGTAGGCGCAGGACCTGTTCCGGGTTCTCTGGCATGGCATCCATGGTTCCCCAGACTAGTGCCCCGAGGGGGTCGTCGATCCTGGCTATACAATCATTCAGTACCTTGTACGAACGTATAGGTGGGGGTAGTCTCAACCCATGGCAGCTTCCCGACCAGTGCTGCGTCCGCCCCTTCGCCCTTCAACGTGAGGTACTGATGACCACACCACCCCAAGCACTCATCTACGATTCCATCCGTATCTCCCCGGGGAAAGGGCAAGCCGAGCGGGTCCCTCCACGAAGTGAAGCCGATCGATCTCGTGGTCGGGCTCATCGATGCCCTCAGGGAACGCCACCCGGGGATGGATACCCGACTCATCGACGATATCGTCCTTGGTTGTGTGAGCCCGGTGGGGGAGCAGGGGATGGATATCGCCCGGATCGCCGCCCTGAAGGCAGGGCTACCTTGGGAGGTCGCCGGCGTCCAACTCAACCGCTTCTGCGCCTCGGGGCTCGAGGCCGTGAACCAGGTGGCTGCCCGTGCCCGCGCCGGTTGGGAGGATCTGCTCATCGGCGGCGGCGTCGAATCGATGTCCAGGGTGCCGATGGCCTCCGACGGAGGGGCGTGGGCCATGGACCCGGCCACCGCACGGGCCACCAATTTCGTTCCCCAGGGAATTGGTGCCGATCTAAGTGCCACCTTGGAGGGCTTCGAGCGCTCCGAAGTGGACCGCTTCGCCGCGCAAAGCCATCATCGGGCCGCCACCGCGTGGAAGGAAGGTCGCTTTGATCGTTCGATCGTCCCGGTCCGTGATGTGAACGGGCTGACGATCCTTGACCATGATGAAACCATTGGACCCGGGACCAGCACGGAAACCTTGGCTCCGCTGAACCCCTCATTCGCGAAGCTAGGCGCTCAGGGCGGCTTCGATGCGGTAGCCCTCGAGCAATACGCCTCGGTCGATACGATCAATCACGTCCACCATGCGGGCAACTCCTCGGGAATCGTCGCTAGTGCTGCCCTGGTCCTGGTCGGAAACGAGAGCGCTGGCCAACGACACGGCCTCACCCCGCGGGCCCGGGTGGTCGCAACGGCGGTGACCGGTTCCGAACCGACCATCATGCTCACCGGCCCCACTCCTGCCTGTCGCAAGGCCCTCGACCGTGCCGGCATGACGGCCGGGGATATCGACCTCATCGAAGTCAACGAGGCTTTCGCAGCGGTACCGCTGAAACTCATGCGGGATATGGGCTGGAACGAAGAACAAGCGAATGTCAACGGGGGCGCCATCGCCATGGGTCACCCCCCCCCTCGGGGCAACCGGCGCCATGATCCTGGGAACCCTGGTCGACGAACTTGAACGGCGTGAGCTCGAGCGTGGCCTCGCCACCCTCTGCGACGACGACGGAATCGTCACCCTGACCATGAACGACCCCGAGGCCTCGGTCAATACAATGAACGACGCCTACCAGGCCTCGATGGCCGAAACCGTCGAGATGCTGGAAGCGCAGCGGGAAGAGATCACCGGAGTCATCCTGACCAGCGCCAAGAAGACCTTCTTTGCCGGCGGGGACCTCGAAGCGATCTATCGGACCACTGCCGAAGACGCCGATAAACTCTTCGACCAGGCCCAAACCATCAAAGCCCAACTGCGGCGCCTCGAGCAGCTGGGAGTCCCGGTGGTGGCTGCGCTTAATGGCACGGCACTAGGCGGCGGACTAGAAATTGCGCTAGCCTGCCATCGCCGTATCGCGGTGAACAGCCCCGGAAACAAATTCGGCCTCCCCGAAGTAGGGCTGGGACTGCTGCCCGGCGGCGGAATCACCCGGATGGTGCGGATGCTGGGCATCCAGAAGGCGTTGATGGACTGGTTGCTCCAGGGTCAACAGCGTGACCCCGAGGCGGCACACCAGCAGGGTGTCGTGGATGAACTGGTCGACAGCCCCGAGGCACTGCTGCCCGCCGCTCGAGCCTGGATCCATAACCAGCAGCAGGAGGAGCCGAATACCCAACCCTGGGCGGCGAAGGGATACAAAATTCCCGGTGGAACCGCGGCATCGCCATCGATGGCCGCCATTCTTCCGTCCCTGCCTGCACTGCTGCGCCAACAGCTCAAGGGAGCAGACCTTCCGGCGCCCCGGGCGATCCTCAGCACGGCCGTGGAAGGGACGCTGGTTGACTTCGATACCGCATGCCGTATCGAGTCGCGGGCCTTCGCCAACCTCGTGGTTGGCCGCACGGCCAAGGCCATGATCCAGGCCTTCTTCTTCGACCAGCAGTCGATCGGTTCAGGCCGGCTCCGCCCGCAGGGGCCGAAGCCGCAGAAAGTCGGCACCGTCGCGATCCTCGGCGCCGGGATGATGGGCGCCGGGATCGCCTATTCCTGCGCTCGGGCAGGCATCGACGTGGTGCTGAAGGACGTCGATCAGGCGGGTGCCGAGAAGGGCAAGTCCCATGTCTCGGATGTGCTCGCCAGCCAGGTGTCCAAGGGGCGGCTGGACCAGGAATCGACGGATTCGATCCTGGCCCGAGTCCACCCGACGGGTCGGGCCGCAGACCTGGCGAGGGCAGAGGTGGTCATCGAGGGGGTCTTTGAGAACCTCGAGTTGAAATCCGCTGTCTTCGCTGAAGCCGAAACCGAGCTGCCCGCCGAGGCGCTGCTGTGCTCGAATACCTCGACGCTGCCCATCTCAACGCTGCAGGGCACGAGCGGACGCCCATAGGATTTCGTGGGGCTCCATTTCTTCTCCCCGGTGGAGAAGATGAAGCTGGTGGAGATCATCCGAGGAGACCAGACCTCGGATGCCACCGTCGCTCGGGCCTACGATCTGGTCCAGCAGATCCGGAAGATCCCGATCACCGTCGGGGACGGCCGTGGGTTCTATACCTCCAGGGTCTTCGGGACGCTGATCGTGGAGGCCACGGCATTACTGGAGGAGGGGGTGGATCCGCAGGTGATCGAACGTGCAGCCACCCAGGCGGGCTTCCCTGCCCCTCCGCTGGTTCTGCTGGACGAGGTCTCGCTGACGCTGGCCCAGCACACCCGGGCCGAAGAAGAAAAGGAATACGCGGCCGCCGGTGCGGTCCGCGAACCCGCAGCGGGGGAACGCCTCATTGACACGATGGTCGATGACTATGGCAGAAAAGGCCGCGCCGCAGGAGGCGGGTTCTACGACTATCCGACAGGCGGCGGCAAAACCTTGTGGCCGGGGCTCAGGGAACACTTCGCCCGCGGGACCGAGCTCGCCTCGAAGGACATCCAGGACCGCTACCTCTTCCGCATGGCGCTGGAGACGGCCCATTGCTTCGAGAATGGCGTCCTGACGGATACTGCCTCGGCAAATATCGGCTCGATCTTCGGGGTCGGGTTCCCCCCGGGGACCGGCGGGGCCGCCACCTTCATCACGAACCACGAAGGGGGCATCGCGGGCTTCGTGGCCCGGGCCGACGAGCTGGCCGACGCCTATGGTGAGCGCTTCCGCCCCCGGGACTGGTTGCGTTCCCGGGTGGGGATGGGGTCCCTGATCTGAGGTCCGCAGTCTTCCCGCCGGCTCCGGCAGGCGGGAAGGCCCCTCGCAATCAACGCTGGATACGGCTATCATCGTTATATGACGATGATAATGCGGAAGGGCGAACCGACGACGGGACCGCTGGCCCCGGCGGCGGCCCTGTTCCACGGGCTGGCCGATCCGACCCGATTGCTGATCCTGCGCCATCTGCGCACCGGGGAACATAAAGTCAGGGAACTGACCGAGCATCTGGGCCTGGCCCAGAGCACGGTCAGCGCACATCTGACCTGCCTGCGTGATTGCGGGCTGGTGTCGTCACGGCCGGTCGGCCGCGCCAGCATGTACTCGCTGGCCGAACCCGAGCACATCGACGTCCTGCTTCTCGCCGCCGAGACCCTGTTGGCCGACAGCGGCAACGAGGTCGCCCTGGCCGCCCACCATTGGCACGAGTCCCACCGCACCGGGCCGGAGTGCACATGAGTCATTCGCATTCCCACGACCACAGTGGCGGAGCCGTCGAGCACCGGCCCCGGCTGGCCATCGCGTTCGGGATCACCGCGGTCATTCTCATTGCCGAAGTCATCGGTGCGGTCGTCACCGGCTCGCTAGCCCTGCTCGTCGATGCCGCCCACATGCTCACGGACGCGGCCGGCCTGCTCATGGCCCTGACTGCGGCGACCCTCATGGGACGCCCGGCCACCGACCGGCGCACCTGGGGCTTCCGACGGGCTGAGGTGCTCTCGGCCACGGCCCAGTCCACGCTGCTGCTCGCCGTTGGACTCTATGCCATGATCGACGGCATCCGCCGGCTCTTCGCCCCGCCCGAGGTCGCGGCCACCGGGCTGCTGGTCTTCGGGATCGTCGGACTGGTCGGGAACATCATTGCGATCGTCGTGCTCAGCTCCGGACGCGGGGCGAACCTGAACATGCGCGCCGCCTTCCTGGAGGTCGTCAACGACGCCCTCGGCTCGGTGGCGGTGATCGTCGGCGCCATCGTCATCAGCACGACCGGGTGGATGCGCGCGGACGCACTGGCGGCCATGTTCATCAGTGCCCTGATCCTGCCCCGGGCGTTCCGGCTGCTGCGTGAGACGACGTCCATCCTGCTGGAATCGACCCCGCGCGGGTTGGACCTGGAGGAGGTCAGACGGCACCTGCTCTCCCAGGATCTAGTCCTTTCGGTCCACGATCTGCACGCCTCGCAGATCGCTACCGGCCTGCCGGTGCTCACCGCGCACGTCGTGGTCCATGAGGATGCCTTCCACGACGGTAGGGCCTCGAGCATGCTGGACTCGTTGCAGGACTGCGTGGCCGGGCACTTCGACGTGTCCATCGAGCACTCGACGTTCCAGATCGAAACCGAACGCCATGCCGAACACGAACAGCGCTTCCACCCGTAGCCGCCGGTCCGGGGCCGGCCCCACGGCTCAGCGCAGGATGATGTCCGTGGCCAGGGCGGGGGAGCGGCCGGTCTCGACGAAACCCGAGACGTTCGAGGCGGGATGCTTGATGATGTCCGAGACCGAACCCAGATGCAGGGCCAGATCGATCTTGTCCTCCGGGGCGGCCAGCAACAACTGGAAGCCGAACTCCTGCAGCGCGTTGATGCCGGCGGCGGCGTACTCCGCGTTGGCCTGGATGAACGCCTCGTCGATCATCACGGTCCCGTAGGTCGTGAAGCCCTGCAGGGCGAAGCCCAACTGGTAGGCCAAGGCGGCGCCCATGATGAACGAGGTGAAGCGTTGGCCCTCACCGCCGGAGAGCGTGCCCGGTTCCAACCCGTTTTCGATCTCACCGCCGGGCTTATGCTCGTTGCAGCTGATCCGCACATGTTGGCGCACGTCCAGAACGGTATCCCGCCAGGCTTGCCGTGCCGGATCGTCCAGGGCGTCCACCAGCTGCTCCAACGCCTTGTAGTTCGCACTCAATTCCTCCACCCCGCGGGAGCCGTAGGCGTTGCCGAGCGCCTCCTTGAGCGCGGTGCGGAAATCGCGGGCCTCTTCCGGGACGACCGTGGTGACTTCCAGACGCAGGTACGAGCCATGCTCGAAGGGGACATCGGCCAGGATCTGGTTCAACGGCAGGATGCGTTCACCGATCCCGCGGCGTTCCTCCTCCAACAGCTGCAGCAGATCCGAGAAGCGTTCGTAGGAACGGTTGGAGAAGTATTCGCGGAACTCCTCCTGGCGTTGCGGCAGCCCCTCCTGGACGATCGCCCGGTGCAGTGCCACATAGTGCGGGGCGCTTTCGATGCCGGTGCCGAAGGAAGCAGAGGTGGTCATGCCGAAGTCGCGGGCAAATTGGCGGAACGTCTCGGTGAGCGTGGCCTCGGTGGAGAAGACGAGTTCACGCACCTCCGTGGTGCGTTCGCCCAGATCCAGTGAGGTCGCCGACACCGCCGCATCCAGTTCGGCGAGGTCGAAGTCCTCGCCGGCCTCCAACCGGTGCATTGCCTCGGCCAGCAGCGGCTCGGCGCCCAGCTCTTCACGGGCCTGCGCCTCCGGGGCGGCCGCGGCGCTGGAGGCACGGGCCGCCTCGAGCTGGGTGCTCGCGGTCGCCGCCCGGGACTCGAGCGTCGCGGTCTGGTTGCGCAGTACCGCCAGCCGTCCGACGGCGGATTCCAGTTCGGTGCGGGCCGTCTCCAGGGCGGTGCGCAGCCCGGCCAGGTCGGTGCTGGAATCCATGGCCTCGGCGATCCGGGTCTCCAGCTCCTCGACGGCGGCGCCCTGGACCGAGGAATCCAGCGCGGAGAAGGGACGTTCGTCAGCGACCAGCTCGCGCAGCAGGGAGAGTTTGCGGGCCAGGGAATCCTTGGAACGGCTGCGTTCGGCGGCCAGCTCCTCGGCTTGGGCCCGGTCGGCGTCCAACTGGTCGACCTGGACGGTCAGTTCGGAGATCTTCTCCTCGTTAGTGAAGCCCAACAGGTAGTCCGAGGCCGCCACGGGCCGGGTATCGCGTTCGAAGGAACCGCGGCCGGATTTGATCGTCCCGGCCCGGGAGATCGCCCGTCGTTCGGCGTGCAGGTCGGCATCGGTGGCCACGCAGATGAAATCGTGGTCGGCGGCGATCTTGCGTTGCAACCACTGGCCGGCCTCGGATAGCTTGAACTCCAGCTTCGTCACCAGGGCCTGGTCGGCGGCGGTGGCCACCGGGTCCCCGTCGCGGCCGCCGGGGACGTGGGCCGAGAGGTCGATCCACCGCAACCTGCCATAGCCTTCCAACCGATCCGCCGCCGCCGTCACCCGTTCGATGTCCTCGCCGCCGACCAACAGGGTGGTGGCCAGTGAGCGCAAGGCCTTCTCCGCCGCGGCGCGCCAGGGGCCGGCCCCGGGGGCCATGTCCATGAGCTCCCCGGCGAAGGGGAGGTCCTCGGCCGCGATCCCGGTTTCGGAGCAGATCCGGCGGCGGGCCGCCGCCGAGAGGCCGTCGATGTTCGAGCCCCTGCGGGCGTAGGAATCGATGTCCTGGCGCAGCTTCTGCGCCTTCTCGCGCGCCTCCATGGACGCGGCGATCGCCTCGTGTTCCATGGTGGTCGCATCCTTGGCCACCCCCTGCAGGGTTTCGGCGGTCACCGCCGCCTGGCGACGGGCCGCCTGCAGACCGGAAGCCGAGAACGTCAGCGCCACCCCGGCGTCGTGCATGCGGGCCTTCAGGGTGGAGGCGATCCCTTGGCGCTCGGCCAACCGTGAGCGGGCCGCCTCGAGTTCACGTTCAAGCGCCTGGACCGCCTGGCCTCCATGGGAGTCGTGTTGTTCGGTCAGTGAACGCACCCGTTCGGCCAGCACGGTCCGGGATTCGGAGACCTCGGAAATGGCGGTGCGGTTGGCCTTCAGTTCGGCGGCGATGGCGGCGGAGCGGGTGCCCAGCAGTTCGGCGGCCAGATGTTCGCGCAGCAGCGGCAATTGATGCCGCCCCAGGCCCTGGAGGTGGCGCAGGGATTCGGTGAGTTCCTGGTGGCGTCGATGCTGTTCGGGCACCAGCTCCAGGGCATCTCGTTGGGCGCGGGCCTCCTCGAGTTGGCGGTGGATCCCCCGCAGATGGGAGAAGTCCTCCACCGCGCCGGCAGCGGCCTTCAAGGTCGAGGGGACCTCCAGGACCTCATAGCGGAAGAACTGGTTGACCCCGCGGTCCAGGCCTTTGCCGTTCTGCAGGGTGCGCAGCAGCGAGAACGCCTTGTCGTTGTCGATACCCAGGCGCCGGCGGAACCGTTCGGCGAAGGTGCGGTGGACATCGAAGGCCTCGAACCCGGGGAGCACCTTCATCAGGGAGGACGGCGAGAACCTGCGGGAGCCGTGCTCTTCCAACGCCGCGGTATCCAGGGTGCCGTCCCCGATGACATAGTGCTTGCCGACCTGGCCCTCCAGGCCCTGGGCCGGAAGGTCGAACAGGACGGCGATGCAGGTCCGGGTCCCCAACCCGTCCTCGAAGGTCAGGGCCACGGCGCTCCAGGTGGCGCCGGGACGTTGATACAGGGTGCCGGTTTCGGTTGTGAAGCGACGTCCACGCATATAGGAGTAGGTGGTGCGCCGGTCCTTGCGGGTGGAGGCCTCATGGGCGGATTCGTTCAGTCGAGGGGCCGCATGGAAGATATGGCCGATTCCGTCGAACAGGGTGGACTTGCCGACGCCGGGGCGGCCGGTGAGCAAGGTGCCGTCGCGGTCCACATACAGTTCGTGCCGGCCGTGGAAGGTGCCCCAGTTGATGACCTGGATCGAGCACAGGCGCTGCTGTCCGGGGTTGATCGCCTCACCGAAGGGCAGGGTCTGGGAGATGGTCACTGGGCCGCCCCTTCGGGGTTGGTGGTGGTCACGGGGTCATCTTCGGCGTCGTCGTCGGGCTTCCCGGAGTCGTCCTCCGGGTCATCGGGGACGACGTCGGAATCCAGTTCCAGCGTCGGCTCCATCCCCTCGTCGGCGGCCCGGTCCAGGGACTGCAGATAGGCGGGGATCTCATCGATCGAATCGAAGGGCAGGGCCAGCGCCAGGGCCCCGGAGACCCGGTATTCGTGGTCGAGTTCGGTGGGCAGGATCAGTTTCAGGGCAGCCAGCCGGGCCAAGGAGGAATCGGTGAGCTCCTCGAGCCGCTTATCGTCCAGGGCCCCGGGATGGCGATGCTCCTCGAGGAGCTCCCGGGCCCCGGCGCGGGAGATCACCGGATCGGTTCCGGTGCCGGCATGACGGTCCAGCAGCAGCCGCAACCGCAGCGCCAACAGGGTCTCCTCGCGGCGCAGCGGCTTGCGGGGCACGATCGCGGTGGTGTGGACGGTCTGGGTCGGCACCGGTACGAGCAGGGCGATCTTCCGTTCGGGATCGATCTGCAGCTTCAGGAACAGCTCGGCGACGAAGGCGGAGATTTCCCGGCGTCGGTCCAGCACCAGTTGCCACAGCCGCGCATCGGCGCTCCCGTCCAGGTAGGGGCCGCGCAGCAAGCGGATCAGCGCCTGGCGCAGCGCCAACTCGAATCTGCCGGTGTCCCCGTCGAAGAGCTCTCCCTCGGCCCGGCGGCCCGAGGGGGTCGCGGTGTCCGGGGTCTGGTCGTCGTCCCCGGAGGCACCGTGGGGGGCGAGGGCGGGGGATTCGGGGTCCGGGTGGCTCATTCGGTGTCCTTCGCGAAGGTGATCACGGGCAGGTAGGCGGTGCGTTCGGAGCCGTCGACCTGGCTGAAGGTGATCGACTCGAATCTGGTGGTGTCCACGTCCCGTCCGGCGGTGCGGGCGGCCTCGATGAGGTAGCGGATGGTGTTCACATGGTGGTCCCTGGTCTCGAGCCCGGCGAACACGGAACCGAGGGTGAGGGGGCCCGCGGCGGAGTCCACCGCGGTGGCGATGGCCGTGTCGAGCCGGTCGGCATCGGCCTTCGGGGTGCTGGGGGTGCGTCGGATGTCGGCGCTGCTCATCGCCGGCGGTTCGGCGAGCTTCGGTGGGGCCACATGCTCCTGGGGGTCGAAGATCCCCAGGCCCGACAGGGTCGAGAAGGCCGGGGCGTACAGCTTCACCGCAGTGACCGGGGTCCGGGGGCCGAGTGCCTCGGAACCGGCGACCGCCAGTTCGGCGCTACGCACCGTCCGGCGCAGCAGGACCGAATCGCGGAATTCGTCGGACTGGACGAAGGCGTGCAGGGATTCCGAGAGCTTGCCATAGCTCGAATGCACTTCGGCGGCCTGGCGGCGCAGCTCACGCAGCAAGGTGGCCAGGGTATGGCGTTCCTGGGCGTTGAGGCCATCGACGAAATCACGTTCGAGTACTTCGTTGATGGCCTGGCGGAAGCGGTGTTGCCGGGTCGGATCGTTGAGGAACTCGGTGAACCCCCGGAACGTCTCGCCTTCGGCGGTGCTGCGCAGTTGCCTATCACCTTCCAAGACCCGGCCGACGGCCACGCCCTTGGCCACCGAGCCTTCCATGATCTCCCGTCTGACCTGGTGGAGCATATGCCGTACACCGTCGCGCATGCGCTTGAAGTCGGCCGGCAGGTTCGCCGCCAGATCCAGGATGCTGCGTGCCGCGGCCATGGCCCCGTCGGCCGGCAACACGGCCGGGGCGGCCCCGGAACGCAGGGCCCGGACCCGTTCGGTGCGTTCGGCGATCTCGGCTTCGAGCTGGCGGATCCGCGCCTCGGGGTCGGGATCGGTTTCATGGGCCAGGGACTCGATGCTGGTCAGCAGGGTGTTCAAGCGCGAGGAGTTCAAATTGGTCCCCGAGCCGGAGAAGCCTTCGAGGAAGGTCAGCACCCGGGCGGTATGGGCGGTCGGCTCGTAGACGAAGGAGCCATCGATCAGCGGCCGCGCCAGATATCCGGCCCGCACCCAGGAATCGGCGTACTGCTGGGCCTGCCAGGCGTCGTTGAGCGGTGTCCCGGCGGAGCGGAGATGCCGTAGGAAGGCCTGCAACGAGGCATGGAACGCCTCCAACCCCACGCGGGGACGGGCCTGGGTGAACTCGGCCCGCAGGAACGCGACCGTCCACGGCGTCGCCGAGAGCAGCTTCCAGGCGGGGGAGGACCTGAATTCCTGCTGGTCGGCCCACGTCGCAACGGCGGGTTCGATTGAAGGCATCTGCTACTTTCCGCCCCACACGGTGGGGGACGACGATGGACGGGTGATGGTCGAAAAGGAAGCCGCGGCAGCGCGACGAACGGCGTTCGCACCGTCGAGGGCCGGATGGTCATTCTAGGCCACAACCGACGTGTCGCGTGCGTCCGGATCAAAGGTCGGGGCTAGCGTGGAAGACAGCGGATGTTTGATCGCACCCCCGCCGGCCTTCGTCCGCTCGACGTGCTGAAAGAGGTAGCAATAATGTCCTCCGCCAGGAGAACACGCTCCACCGGTGCCCTGCTTCTGTCCTCCGCCCTGGCCGTTTCCCTGGGCCTGTCGGGCTGCGCCGCGGAATCCGGTGGCCAGGAAGGGCCTCCCGGAGGGGGCGCCTGGGCCTCCGGGCCGGGCCTGGCACCAGACGGCGGATCCGAGGGGCCCTCGGCAGCGGACCAGCGCGAGGCCGCGATCGATGAGGCCAGGACGGCGGCGGCGCACTACGACTACTCCACCGCCCTGGAACAGCTCGAGGATCTCGAGGGCGGGGACGTGTCCGATCTCATCGACAAGATCACCGCGCAGCAGAAGAAGGCGGTGACCTGGGAGGACAACTCGAAGATCTCCCACCTGTTCTTCCACTCGCTGATCGTTGACCCGAAGCGGGCCTTCGCCCCCGGACCCAGTGCGCAGGGATATGCCGACTACATGGTCACGGTCAAGGAATTCAAGGCCATCCTCGCCTCCGTCTACGACAAGGGCTATGTGCTGGTCAACCCGCACGACATCGCCCGCGAAAACGCCGACGGGGAGATGGAATACCGGCCGATTAAGTTGCCGCAGGGCAAGAAGCCGTTGGTCCTCTCCGAGGACGACGTCAGCTATTACGAATACATGGACGGCGACGGCTTCGCCACGAATCTGACCCTGGACGACGACGGGAACATCACCAACACCTACCAGGCCCCCTCCGGAACGACGGTCCATGGGGACTACGACCTGCCCACGGTCGTGGACGCATTCGTCCGTGAGCACCCCGATTTCTCCTACCACGGCAGCAAGGGCATCCTCGGACTGACCGGCTACAACGGGGTGCTGGGCTACCGCACCAGCGAGATCGAATACGGGGATGACCCGGAGGTCGACGTGAAGGCACAGACCAGGAAGGCGAAGAAGGTCGCCGGGGCCCTGAAGGACGAGGGCTGGGTCTTCGCCTCCCATACCTGGGGCCACTCCAACGTCACGAATTCGACGATGGCGCGGCTGAAGGCCGACACGAGGAAATGGGACCAGGAAGTCAGCCCCATCCTGGGGGACACCGACCTGCTGATCTTCCCGTTCGGCGCCGACATGTCGGGCATCGCCGCGTATTCCGGGGCGAAATACGAGCTGTTCAAGAAGGCGGGCTTCGATTTCTACTTCGGCATCGACGCCTCGACCCCCGCCTGGATGCAGCTCACCGACGACTATGTGCGCCAGGCCCGCATCAACGTGGACGGGTTGAGCATGAACGCGGCGCTGAAGGGCAAGCACCACGTCCTGGAGAAGTTCTTCGACGTGGAGGAGGTCATCGACCCGGCCCGGAGCCGGCACGCCCCGAAGGACGAGGAATAGGTCGGCTCAGGCCTGCGCGGCGGTGAACTCCTCGGTGTCGATGGTCCGCTGTTGACCGGGGTTGTACCGGGCGCCGTGCATGGTCTGTGAGTTGATGATCGTCCCGACCTCGGCGGCCGTGGCCTCATCGAGGGCGACGGAACCGGCGTCCAGATTCTCGTCGAGGTGCCCGGTGCTGGTGGTGCCGGGGATGGCATGGACGTGATCGCCCTGGGCCAGGATCCAGGCCAGCGCCAGCTGGGAGCAGGTGAGGCCCAGCCGTTCGGCGACCCGGCGGAAGGAATCGAGCAGTTGAAGGTTGGCCGGATAGTTCTCGGCGGTGAAACGCGGCAACACGTGGCGCAGGTCCTGCTCCGGGAGTTCGGAGGGATCGAGTAGCGTGCCGGCCAGGAAGCCCCGGGAGAGCGGGCTGAAGGCCACGAACGAGGTACCCAGCTCGCGGCAGGCATCCAGCACGCCCAGTTCGGAGTTCCGGGTGGCCAGCGAGTATTCGTTCTGCACGGCGGCGATCGGATGTTCGGTTGCCGCCCGGTAGAGGGTGGCCGTGGAGACCTCCGACAGGCCGATGGCCCCGATGGCCCCTTCGGCCACGAGGTCGGCCAGGGCGCCGACGCTTTCCTCCACCGGCACGTTCGGGTCCAGGCGGTGCAGGTAGTAGAGGTCGATGAAATCGGTGCCCAGCCGGTCCAACGAGGCCTCGGCTTGGGCCCTGATGGTTTCGGGTCGGCCGTCGATGCGTCCGCGTTCTCCCGGAGCCATGATCTCCAACCCGCACTTGCTGGCCAGGAAGTAGTCGTCACGGCGTTTTCCCAAGGCGGCGCCGACGAGTTCCTCGTTGCACCCCCTGCCGTACAGGGTGGCCGTGTCGAAATGGTCCACCCCCGCATCGAGGGCGTGACGCAGGAGCCTGGCGCCGTCGGCGTAGCTTGGGAAGTTCGAATACCCGTGGCTGAGGTTCATGCACCCCAGCCCCAGCGGGTTCACCGGGGAACCCGCCAAATTGCGCATTTTCATGCCCCCTTGTCTAGCACGAGTTACCCGGGAGTTCGAACCCTTGGTGCACAGGGGCGGTGCCGGATCGCTACAGCGGTTCGGACAGCTCCCCGAGCAGCCGGGCCAGGTCCCGCTGGCTGCTGCCGGGCAGGGGGAGCAGCGGGCGGCGTGGTTCCCCGGAATCGATGCCTGCCGCACGGGCCAGGGCGTGGAGGTTGCTGAGTTTGCGCAACGCATTGAATTCGCGCATCAACGGGGTGAGTTCCTCCTGCAGCCGGTTCGCTTCGACGATGTCCCCGTCGACCAGGGCGGCCCGCAGCGCCCCGAAGTGGGCCGGCAGCACCGAAGCCGGTCCGGAATGCCAGGCGTCGGCGGCGAAGCCCGCCTCGGCGATCAACGCGTCCCCGCTCATGCCGTGGCTGAAACCGGGGTGGACGCGGGAGGCCAAGGCCTCGTGGCGTTCGATGAAGGTCGCCAGATCGGCGGCCGTTTCCTTGATCGCCACGATCGTCGGCTCGGTGGCCAGCTCGGCGATGAGGTCCAGGGAGAAGGAGAAGTTGGTGGTCGCCGGGTTGGAATACAGGCAGATGGGCAGATCCGAGGCGGCGGCAACCAGCCGGCACTGGGTGGCGACCTCGTCGTCGTTCAGGGGCACATAGGACACGGTGGAAAGCAGCAGCCCGTCGACTCCTGCCGCCACGGCCGCCTCGACGTGGCGCATCAGTTCGGCGGTGGATACGGCGCTGACCCCTGCATGGACCGGCAGTGCTGGATTGACCTCGCGGACGGTCTCGACGGCGGTGGTGATCACCGCGGCGCGTTCGGCGGCGTCGAGGTAGGCGAAACTACCGGAGGAGCCCAGCACGACGATGGAATCGACCCCCGAAACCGCCAGCGTGGATAGATGACGGCGCAGGGCCGGATGATCGATCGCCCCGGAGTCGTCGAAGGGGGTGACGGGATAGGCAACGAGACCGTGGAATGCACTCATGGCCACACGCTAGCAGGGGCCGGTCGCGGTTTCGTCCAATTCGCGGCGCCGACGCGAGGAGGTACGCTCCGAACACGGTTGATGTTCAGCGGCCGGGCCAACGAACGGGAGGACCCGAATGAAGCGCACCATGCAGGTCAGCGACAGCGTCGACATCAAGGTCGACGCCGAGACGATCTGGACCCAGCTCGCCGACCCCGCCCAGATGCCCCGCTGGAGCCCGGAAAACACCGGGGCCACGACCCCCGCCGTGGGCCGCCCGCTGCAGGTGGGAGAGATCTTCGAGGGGACCAATCGTCGGGGGCGGGCCCGGTGGATCACCCGGTGCGTCGTCACGGCGTCGGACCCGGGGCGACGTTTCGCCTTCGACGTGGGCAGGATCGGTGTCCGTCGGCCGATGCTCCGCGGCAGGATCGCCAGTTGGGCCTACGACCTCGACGACGTTGACGGGGGCACCCGGGTCACCGAGACCTGGACCGATGGGAGGTCTAAATGGCCGGACTGGCTTGCCGGGGCCTTTGACCGCGCCGTCACCGGCGGCCAGCTTTTCGCGGAGTTCCAGCGCAAGAACATCCGTCGCACGCTGAACACGATGCGGGGCGAGTTCGAGCACGACGGCTGAGCCCGCAGGACCTGCCCGGCATCGGGGCGGCTGGCACGGTGAGGCACCAGCCTTGCTGCTTTAGCCGCAGAGCCCCACGAAAGCCCCGAGTTCGGCCAACCCCTCGGGGCGGGTGGGCAGGAAATTGGTCAGTTCGGGGGAACGGACGATGACGGTACGCCATTGTGCCCGCGACACGGCGACGTTGATCCGGTTGCGGTTGAGCAGGAAATCCATGCCGCGTGGGGTTTCCTCGGCGGCGGAGACCGCCATGGACACCAGCACCACCGGGGCCTCCTGGCCCTGGAACCTGTCCACGGTGCCGACCCGGACGTCCTCGTACCCGGCGGCATCGAGGGCCTCGCGGATCACGTTGACCTGGGCGTTGTAGGCGGCGACGACCAGGATGTCCCTGGGCCCCAACCCGCGGACCGGACTGCGTCCGCCGTCGTCCCAGCGCAGCCCCAGATGCCGGCCGACCTGGGCGGTGATCTCCGCGGCCTCCTCGAGGCTGGAGGTCGCGTTGCCGTGGTGCTCCACCAGCACGGTGCCGACTCCCGGGGCGACCCCCTCGAGGTGGCGCCGCGCGGCGGCCGGGGCCGAGGCCAGGCGCCCGGCATAGCTCAGGACCGAGACCTTCGCACACAGGGCCGGGTGCATGCGCCAGGAATCCGGGAGGAAGTAGCCCAACCGTCCCGGGAGGGTGGCGGCCCCTTCGGAAAGCCAGCCCAGTGCCGAATCGTCGACGGGTTCGGGGTGGGTCCCCTGGGTGACCTGGGGCAGCTGCCGCGGATCACCGAGCAGCAGCAAACGGTCCGCGGCCCGGGCGACGGCGAGCGTATTGGCCAGTGAATACTGCCCGGCTTCGTCGATCACCAGCAGGTCCAGGCAGCCGGCGGGAACCTGTTTTCCGGTCATCGTCCAGGCCGTCCCGCCGATCAGCGCCCCGCCCTCGGACTCGAGGAGGGCGGCGAACTTCTTGTCATCGGTCACCGACCAGGGGGAGGGGACGAGGGGGTCCTTGGGCTTCTTGGCCACCCGCTCCGGATCGACCCCCGCCTTGCTGATGGCCGCTCCGAGCATGTTCTCCACGACCGCATGGGATTGGCCGACCACCCCGATCTTCCAGCCGCGGTCCAGCAAGGCGGCAATGACATGGGAGCCGACATGGGTCTTGCCGGTCCCGGGAGGGCCCTGGACGGCCAGATAGGAGCGATCCAGGTCGGCGACGGCCTCGGTGATCGCCCCGATATGGTCCCCCCGGCCTTCGTCATCGACGGTGACCGCGGGAAGGCCGTCCAGACTGGCCAGCCGCGGGGTGGACCGGCGCAGGATATCCAGCCCCGGGTGGTGGGGCAGTTTCGGCGGGGTGGTGATCACCGGCAGGGCCTCACCCGGGTCCGAGGTGGGGGAGGGCACCACCAGGGTGGAGCCGACCTGGCGGGCCAGCTCCGCCAACGATTCGCGGATGCTGACGGTCATGATGGGCCGCCCCGGGGTCAGTGCCATGGGTGTCTGCGGGTACGGGGGGATCCTCCCGCTGGATTTCTCGGCGACCGTGAGGACCGTGGCGTGGCCGCTGACCTCCACCGACAATAATGCGGTGTCGAAGATCCCGCCCCGCGCCGCGGGGACCGGATGGCCCTCGGCATCGACCGGGACGTCGGCGCCGGAGGGGACGGGGGGACCATACATGCGGAACCAGTTGGTGCCGGGGCGCAGATCGGTTCCGTCGGAGGCGGTTCCGGTCAGTTCCAGGACGCGGCGTTCGGTGCGGGCGCGCGGTGGCCGGGTCCAGTCCTCGAGGACTTCGGCGGAGTCCACGAGGAAGACTCCCCGGGTTTCGGCCCAGTCCTCGGTGGGGGATTCGAGCCGGTCGAAGTGGCCCCACCAGAACTGCTTGTCCTCGCGCCGGTGGTAGCCGGTGGCGGCGGCGACCATGGCCACTGCGGCGTGGTCGGCCCGTGCCGCCGGGCGGTCCGCGTCCGGAAGGGATGAGAAATCGGCGTCGAGCTCCAGATAGGACTGCAGCCTCAGTTCCTCGGCGCTGGGCTCATACGCGTCCGGTGCCGGGGCCCCGGTGCCGGGCAGGACGCCGGTGGCCGTGCCGGGCGACGGGTCGGGGGTCGGCTCGTCGGCGGCCAGTGAGAGCAGCCAATCACGCAGGCGCAGCGTGGAGAGGCAGTCGTATTCGTTATAGGCGGAGATCGAGGCCAGGGTCGATGCGGCGGCCTCGGTGTTCCCGGCCTCGCGGTCGGCGGCGTAGATCGCATAGGCCACGACCGAGGCCCCCGCGTTGGTGACTCCGTCCCGCGGGCCATCGGCGCCCATGTAGAGCGGTTCGAGCTTCTTGATCGAATAGGAGCTTTCCGAGATGCGCACCGAATGGCGGACGGTGTCATACAGGTCCACCAGCAGGGACTCGCGCAGCCAGGCATCCACGGTGTCTTCCCCGGCGGTGTGCCGGACCGAGAGGTTGCGCAGCGCAGACTTCTCGTAGGGGGCGTAGTGGTAGACGTGCAGGTCGGGCCACCGCTGACGGCGTTGTTGGATATAGTCCAGGAAGTCCAGGAACGCCCGTTTCTCCCCGGCGCGGGAATGCGCCCAGAACGGGCGGAAGACGGGGGTGCCGGTGTCGTGTTCGATGACGCCGAAGAGATACTCGATACCCCAGGTGCCGGTTTCGGGGTCCTGCCAGAGCGGGTCGCCCTCGAAGTCGAAGAAGATGTCGCCGTCGCTGGGGGCCGGTAGCTCGCCGATGGCATGGGTGGGCTGCACACGGTAGGAGACCGTGTGCTCCCCGACGCTGGCGGACCCGTCGAATTCCATCAGCCCGGTCTGGGCCCTGGCTTGTTCGCGGAGACGGCCCAGACCCGAATCCGGGTCCTCTCCGGCGGGGGCCGGCTGCTCGGCGAGTTGATGCATGGTGGTGATGCCCTCGGCCATCAGGGTCCGCCGTCGTGCCGCAGTCATGCCGCCGATGAGCAGCAGGTCATCGTGGGCGGCGACCTGTTCGGCACAGTAATCACAGGTCCCGCACCGCCGCAGTCCGGGACGGTTCCAGTCAACGGTGGTCCCCGCGGCGCGGTGTTCGGCGGTCAGCCGGCGAAAACGCGTCCGGAGCTCGCGGTAGGCGGGCAGCAGATCGGGCATCGGATGGTCGCTGTGTTCGAGGTCGCCCAGCACCAGGGTCGCCACCGGGGAGGGGTCGAATCCCAGACGTTCGAGCTGGTCCCCGTAGGCGGCCAGTTGCAGCAGTGCGGTGACCCGGGCATGGCGGGCCAGTTTCGAGTCCCAGACGGCGTAGCGGCCGTCGGCCCCGCGGACGATGAAGTCGGCGAACCCGAGGAATTCGCCGTCGAAGAAGGTGGCCTGGAAAACGACGTCGGCCCCGAGGGTGAGGGCCTCGGTGGTGTCGGCAGCCAGCCGTTCAAGCGTGGCCCGGTCCATGGTGGGGGCCTTGTTGATCCGGCGGACCCCCGTGCCGCTGGCCTGGTCCCAGGGACCGTGGGTGTGTTCCAGCTGCTCCAGGACCCGTTGTTCGTGGACATCACCGAGGTCCGCGGCGCGGGATGCCAAGGCGTCCTCGGGGAAGTCTGGTTTCTCGCGGCGGCCCAGTTTGACGTCGAGTTTATACAGACTCTGGTATTCGCATTCGCTGGCCGTGACCAGATCGGAAGCCGAGAAAACCAAGGGTGGCGGCTCGGTGGCCTCCACGGCATCCAGCAGGAACATCCACACTCCTTCTCATCTCAGCCGCGGACCTACCAACGGACAGGGCTCGAATCTAACAGTGCCGACCGACGCTTCGGGAACCAGGCACGTGCCTCTTGTGCTCCGCGTTGCGGGGAACCTACGGTGGCCGGACAGGACAACCGCCGGGTCACCGGGCAGCAAGCCCGCCCAGGGCCCGGGAAGGGACCAATGGAATCCTGGGGAGGAGCGGGCCATGCTGAAGATCATCACCCCCTTGGCCTGGGTGTTCATGGTCGCGACCATCGCCCTCGGCGCCGTCTCGCTGGCCACGGATGCGGACCTCGTTGCCTATATGCTGCCGTGCCTGGCCCTGGCCGTGGCCCTGTCCGTCCTGCGGCTGACACTGATCCGTCGCAGGCACGCGGAGTCCACGGCCGGCTAGGTTCTTGTCCCCGCCTGCCGGTCCGCCAGGGCTGCCGCAGGCACCGCGGCGGCAGGGGACGGCGAAGGCCCGCCCGGCACCAGGTGCCGGACGGGCCAACGGAATCGTGCAAGACCCGGTCAGGGCCCGACGGGCTGCGCCGCCTCCGGGTTCACGATGGTGACATCCGTGTGGGCGGTACGCCAGATCTCCTGGCTGGCGGAGGCGTCCATGAGCGCGGAGAGCCCGCCATGGGTCGGGGCCCCGATGACCAGGGACCTGGCTTGGATGCGGTTGGCATATTCGGCCACCGCTCGTCCGGCACCGGCATGGTCCTCGGGGCGGCCCGGCCCGGTGCCCAACACGTATCCGGCGGCGCCGACGCCTGCGGCGGCGAGGCGATCCAACTGGGCGCGCACGGCTGCCGACGCCGTGTCCAGGTCCTCGCCGTCGATTGCTGCATCACTGGCGATGACCGATTCCAGGACGTGGATCACGTCGACCCGAAGTTTCGCGGCGGCGGCGACCCGCAGGGCCTTGTCCACGATCCGGTCGGCGGAGTCGGAGGAGCCGATGGCCGCCACGACGGCTCCCTGGAGCCCTTCGGGGACGACGGCGGTGGCTGCATGTTCGACGGGGATGATCCGGCGGTCGGCAATGGCCAGGGCGTCTTCGGGTGCTTCGGTGCCCGGTTCCCCGGTGGAGCCTGCCGCCGCTGTATCGGCGGCTTGTGCTTCTTCGGCCTTGCGGAGGAGCTTATGTCCCGACATCAGGATGACCAGGCCGATGACCAGGGCCACGGCGCCGAGGATGAAGGGCACATGCATGTTGTAGTGCTCCACCAGCTTGCCGGCGGCCAGCGGGGCCAGGCCGCCGCCGATGAAGCGGACGAAGCCGTAGGCGGCCGAGGCGACGGAGCGTTCGACCGGTGAGACGGTCATGACGGCCTGGGTGGTGACCGTGTTGTTGATGCCGATGAAGATGCCGGTGGCGATGACCGCCGGAATGAGCACCGAGGTGTTGTGCACCCAGATGCCGATGATCAGGATCGTCACGGCGAAGAGCGAGAGGTTCATGTACAAGGTGCCGGCGATGCCGAGCTTGCGCTGCAGCCAGGGGGCCCCGAAGACGGAGAACCCGGCGACCAGGACACCCCAGCCGAAGAACACGAAGCCCAGGTGGATCGCGTCCAGGCCCATCGGGAAGGGGGCGTAGCCCAGCACGGTGAAGAACGCCCAGTTGTAGAACAGGGCCATCAGCGACATGGTCAGCAGACCGCGGTGGCGCAGGGCCTTCAGCGGATCCAGGATGGAGGTCTTCTTCACGGGTTTGGGCGTGGGCTCCACCAGCACGATGGTGGCGATCAGGGCGATGAGCATCAGGCCGGCGACCCCGAAGAAGGGGCCGCGCCAGGAGATGGAGCCCAGCAGGCCGCCAACCAGCGGCCCGGCGGCCATGCCCAGGCCCAGGGCCGCCTCGTAGAGCACGATGGCCCCGACGAAGCCGCCGCTGGCCGAGGCCACGATGACCGCCAACGAGGTGGCGATGAACATCGCGTTGCCGACACCCCACCCGGCGCGGAAGCCCACGATGCCGTCGATGGACCCGGAGAAGCCGGCCAGGGCGGCGAAGATGACGATGATCGTCAGGCCGTAGACCAGGGTGCGTTTGGCCCCGATGTGGCTGGAGATCCACCCGGTGAAGAGCATCGCGACGGCGGTAACCAGCAGGTAGCTGGTGAACAGCAGCGTCACCTGGCTGGGCGAGGCCTCCAGCTGTTCGGAAATGGCGGGGAGGATGGGGTCCACCAGGCCGATCCCCATGAAGGAGACGACGCAGGCGAAGGCCAGCACCCAGACGGCTTTGGGTTGTTTGAAGGGACTGGCCGGCCGGGAAGGGCTGGTCGTTGGTGCTCCGGTCATCGGTGCTCCAATCGAGGGATATGGGATGGGTTGGTGCTGTGCTTATTTGCCGTCGGGGCGTTGGTCGGGGGCTGCGTCGATGAGCCGGCGCAGGGCCCCGGTCGCGGCGATGATCGAATGCTGATCGGTGGCATCCAGTGCGGCCAGCAGCTCGGCGACGCCTTCGCTGCGGCGTTGGCTCCGGGCGGCCAGGGCTGCCAGGCCGGTGTCCGTGATCGAAATCAGGACGGCTCGACCATCGCTGGGATCGGGGACCTGCTGGACCAGGCCTTCGCGTTTGAGCCGGCCGACGGCCTGGGTCATCGAGGGCTGGCTGACGCCCTCATGGGCGGCCAGTGCCGTCAGGCGGGCGTCTCCATGGCGTTTGAGCGAGGCCAACGCCGAGTAGACGGTCAACGAGTAGTTCCCGGGTGGGGTCAGCCGCCGGGAGAGCCGGAAGAGTTCCTCCAGCAGCCCGGCCACGTCGGAGATTTCCTCCGGCTCGGGGGTCCGCGTCATGTTTTGCATAAGTTATTTATATCAAAGACCTATGCAATTTAAGAAATAATGTGTCCTGGGGAACGACGCCAGCGGGTCGGGTCGGCCCTTCAGCGGTTCGTTTCGTCGTGGAAGGTCTGGTCGCGTTCGCGCACGGCTGCCTCGCGGAAGCTCTGCTCCACGCGGGTGTAGGCGTCGCGGGCCACCGCCTTCCAGAAGGAGAGGGCCAACGACGGATCATCGGCCTCGAGGTGGGCGATGGCTTCGGCGGGCAGTACCTTGAGCTGGACCCGCCCCTCGGCCGTGACGCGCAGGGACTGGCCGCGGTCCCCGCCCAGAGCGATCTCGCCGAAGGTCATGCCGGCACCCAGTGTCGCATGGCGGAACCGGTGTCCCTGTTGGGTGCTGGTGGTGGCCACCTTGCCCGAGAGAATGAAATAGACGCCGCCGAACTTCTGTCCCACCCGCCGTATGACCTGCCCGTCGTCGTAGGTGCGTTCCTCCATATGCGTTTCAAGGGCAGTGATCTGTTCCGGCTCCAGGGGCCCCACGGCGGGGAAATCGGGCAGCCGTACGACGTCGGGGACCAGCCCGGGGCCGCCGTGCAGGGCAATGATCCACTCCTCGGCCCACTCCACCGCGTCGTTGCGGGTGCCGAAGACGGGGACGTCGTTGCGCCCGGCGGTCATGGCATCGGCGATGACCCCCTCGGTTTCGATCAGGATCAGCCGGCGTTTCTCCTCGACCAGCCCGTCGCGCACCTCGGAGAGCATGGTCAGGGCCACATCCCCGACCTCGTCGATCCGGCGCACGTCCAGGATCACCAGCTCCACCTCTTCGGGCAGCGCACTGATGGCCCGGACCATCGACTCGGCGCCGGCGAAGAGCAGGTCCCCGTTCAGTTCGAGGATCTGCGCCCGGTGCCCGTGCTCTTCGAGCACCGCCGCGGCGTCGTCGTTGTGGCGGACCCCGGAGGGAGCCTCGGTCAGGTCGTAGCGTTCGCTGATGACCGAGCGGCCCATGCGGGCCGCCCGGACGAAATGCAGTTCCATGTCCGCGGCCATGCGTTCGGAGGCGGCCACCCCGCGCACGGGGGAGCCGTGCTCGTTCAACGGCGGGGAATAGACCGCCAAGCCCAACTGGCCGGGAAGGACCGCCAGCAGGCCGCCGCCGACCCCGGATTTGGCGGGCATGCCCACGGCGCTGGTCCACGATCCGGCGTCGTCATACATGCCGCAGGTCATCATCACCGAAAGCACCCGCTGGACCGAATCGATCCCCATGACCTCCTTGCCGGTGAGTGGCTGCGTGCCGCCGTTGGCCAGGGTGGCGGCCATGAGGGCCAGATCCCGGGCGTTGACCATCACCGAGCATTGGCGGAAGTAGTTGCGCAGCGCCTTTTCCGGGTCGTGTTCGATGACGTTGAAGCTGCGCAGCAGGTTGGCCATGGCCCGGTTGCGGTGGCCGGTGCGGATCTCCGAGCGGTAGATCGATTCGCGGACCTTCAACGGCCGGCCGGCGAAATCCGAATAGGTGGCCAGGATCCTCTCGAAGCCCTGGCGTCCGCCCGAGCCCTTGATCAGCGAGGTCGCGGCGATGGCCCCGGCGTTGATCATCGCGTTGGCCGGCCGGCCGGTGCCCTCGGAGAGCGAGATCTCGTTGAAGGCATCACCGGAGGGTTCGACGTCGATCTTCTCGTCCACCGCGTCCGGGCCCAGGTCCTCCAGGGCCAGGCCGTAGGTGAACGGCTTGGACACCGATTGGATCGAGAACTCGGTATCGGCATCGCCGACCTCGTAGACGTAGCCGTCGACCGTGGCCAGGCAGATCGCGAAGTCGTCGGGGTTGCCATGGGAGGTCGCGGGGATGTCCTGGTAGGGGGTCCCGTCGCGCAGGCTCGACAATTCGGTGTGCAGCCGTCGCAGGTAGCTCTCGATGGGGGATTGCATACCCACACAGTAGCGGCAGCGCCGGGGCCCCGGCGGGCGAAACCCCGGCCCCGGGACTAGACGATCCGGGCGAGCGCCGCCAGCAGGTCCTTCACGCGCCGGTCCTGGTCCTCGGAGAGCATCTCGTTGATCAGGAAGGAGAAGCCGATGTTCTTGCCCGGCCAGGCCCCGTGGAGTCCGCCGCCGGCACCGGAATGTCCGAAGGCCGGGGCCACGGGGCCGTAGGTGCCGATCGGGTCGGCGAGCTCGTAGCCGAGGCCGAAGCGCAGCGGACGGTCGTTGACCGCGTCGACGCCTTCGGACCAGGTCCCGGTGGCGTCGGCCAGGGCCGTGGGATCCACCAGGGTCTGTCCCGGGGCGGCCAGCTGGGAGTAGAGGCTGGCCATGGATTCGGCGGTGGCGATCCCTCCGCCGGCAGCCAATTGCCCGCGGCGCATCTCCACCGAATTGAAGCAGTCCTTCTCCCCGGTGAGCGAGCCCGCATACATCCGGTCCACGATCCGGCGTCGTTCGGCATCCTTGAGGAAGGTGCTGATCGCGTAGTCATCGGCCCGGAAGATGGTCGCGACCCTTCCGTCGAGTTCCGGGGGCAGTCCCAGGTGCAGGTCCAGGCCCAACGGCTCGGCAAGCAGTTCGCGGATGAGGGTGCCGATGTCCTGGCCGGTGGCCCGGAGCAGCAGCTCGGCCATCAGGTACCCATAGGTGATCGCATGGTAGGCGACCTTCGTCCCCGGTTCCCACAGCGGGGCCTGGGCGGCCAGGATGGAGGCGTTGAGCCGGTTGTCGTACCTGGTGTTTTCCCCGTCGGGTTCGGGGTCCACATAGACCAGCCCGACCGTGTGGTTCAGCAGCATCGACACCGGCACGTCGGCCTTGCCGGCTGCGGCGAACTCCGGCCAGTAGTCGGCGACCGGACGGCGGACGTCGAGTTGGCCGCGGCCGACGACGATCGCGGCTACGGTCGCCACGAGGCCCTTGGTTCCCGAGAACAGCACGGCACGGGTGTTTTCGTCCCAGACGGCCGGGCCGGCCAGTCCCGGTGCCGGGTCCATTCCGGCCTTCACCGTCGTGCCCCCATGGAAACGGGCCACGGGGGCGCCTTCGCGGTAGACACAGAAGGACATCCCGCCGGCGCTGGCCTGGAGGTGTTTGGCGAACGTCTCCTGCAGCATGGCGAAGTCCGCCGCGGGCAGAGCCGCATCGTTATGGGATTGCAGGGTGAGGGATGCCGAACCGCCCGCTGGTGAAGGCGCTGGCGAGGTGTCGGTGGGCATGGTGGGAGCTTCCTTAGAACGTGGGGACATGGTCGAGCAGCTGACGGGTGTAGGCGTGCTGCGGGTTGTTCAGCACCTCTTCCGTGGGGCCCAGATCCACGATCAGTCCGCGCTGCAACACGGCCAGCCGTTGGGAGATATGCCGGGCCAAGGCGATGTTGTGGGTGACGAAGAGCATCGACATCCCGGTGTCCAACTGCAGGGTGCGCAGCAGGTCCAGGATGGAGGCCTGGACGGAGACGTCCAGGGCGGAGGTGATCTCGTCGCAGACCAGGACCGAGGGCGCGTTGACCAGGGCGCGGGCGATGGCAGCACGCTGGCGCTCGCCACCGCTGAGTTCGCCCGGCCGGCGGTCCAGGTAGCTGGAGCCCAGCTTGACCTGGTCCAGCGCCTCGTGCACCAGGGTGCGGCGTTTGCGCCGACTGGATATCCCGGCCATCTCCAAGGGCACCTCCACCGATTCGCAGATGCTGCGCCGCGGATTCAGTGAGGAGAAGGGGCTTTGGAACACGTACTGGATCGCTTGGCGCTCTTCGGCGGTGCGCCCACGGGTCCCCTCGGCCAGTGCGGTGCCACGGAGCGAAACGGTGCCGTGGTAGTCGTCGTTCAGTCCGGCGATGCACCGCGAGAGCGTGGTCTTGCCCGACCCTGATTCGCCCAGCAGCATCATCGACTCGCCCGCCTCGAGTGTGAGGTCGATTCCGTCGAGGATCCGGGCCGGACCGTAGGACAGCTCCAGCCCCGAGACCGAGAGGACCTCGGTGGACGACGACGTTGCGTCCGCGGAAGACTCTGCTGCCGAGGCTTCGGGGATGGTGTTGATACGCGGCTCCCCGGGGGCGTGGGGCCCGGGGATCAGCAGGGGTTGTTCCCCGGTGATCGCCTCCACATCGCCCACCCGGCGTTTGCCGGCCAGGTCGGGAACCGCGGCGAGCAGTTTGCGGGTATAGCGGTGCCGGGGCGAGAACAACACGTCCTGGATGGAGCCCCGTTCGACGACGTCGCCGGACAGCATGACCAGGACCTCGTCGGCGACCGTGGCGACGACGGCCAGATCATGGGTGATGTACAGGCCCGCGACCTGATGCCGTTCGGCCATTTCGTGGATGGTTTCCAGGACCAGTGCCTGCGTGGTGACGTCCAGGCCGGTGGTCGGTTCATCCAGGATCATCACCGAGGGACGGCAGGCGAAGGCCATGGCGATCCCCACGCGCTGCTGCTGTCCACCGGAGAGCTGGTGGGGGTAGCGGCGGCGGTAGGCTGCATCGTTCTGCAGGCCGACCTCGGTGAGGACCTCGTCCACCCGGGCGGCGCGCTCGTGGTCGTTCGCACCAAAGCCGTGGACCTGGAGCGTCTCCAGGACCTGCTCGCCGATCCGCATGGCGGGGTTCAACGACAGCGCGGGGTCCTGCGGGACATAGGAGATGGATCCGCCCCGCAGGACCCGGACCTTCGGGGCGCTGAGCTCGAGCAGGTTGCCCGAGGCCTCTTCGCTACCCAGATGGACGGAGCCGGCGGTCAGTTTCAGGCCCTGGCGGAAATGACCCATGCAGGCCAGGCCCGCGGTGGTCTTCCCCGATCCGGATTCCCCGACCAGCGCCAGGATCCGTCCCGGGTGCAACTCGAAGTCGATCCCGTGCAGGATCTCCTTGCCGGCCAGCGTGGCGACCCGCAGGTCGGTGGCCCGCAGTGCCGCGACGGTTGGTGCTTCGTTCTTCACGGTGTCCATGTTCATTCTCCCGCGTTCAGGTTGGCCGAGGCCCGTGCCAGGGAATCGGTGAGGAGGTTGGTCCCGACGGTCAGGATGGCGATGGCCACCACCGGCAGGATGACGCCCCAGGGTTGGACGGTCAACGCAATGCGGTTCTCGTTGATCATCAGGCCCCAGTCGGCGGTCGGTGGTTGCATGCCCAGGCCCAGGAAGGACAGGGCGGCGACGAAACCGATGGAGTACGTCATGCGCAGGCCCAGTTCCACCATGAGGGGGCCGGTGATGTTCGGCAGCACGTCCTTGAGCAGGATCTTCCATTTCGGGACGGCATACATTTCCGAGGCGCGGACGAAGTCCTCGGTGATCACCGAGGCGGTCGCCGAACGGGTCACCCGGGCGACCCGGGGGGCGTGGGTGATGCCGATGACGGTCACCAGGACCCAGCCCTTGGGGCCCAGGACGGTGATCGCCAACAGGGCGAAGACCAGCTGCGGCAAGGCCAGCAGGACGTCGTTGGAGCGCATGATCAGGTTGTCGAGCCAGGGCCGTGAGTAGGCGGCGGCCATGCCGATCACCACACCGACCACCATGCCCAGGGCGGTGGCCAGGGCCGCGTAGGCCAGCAGCCGTAGTCCACCGTCGAGGAAACGGCTGAGGATGTCGCGGCCGAGGTTGTCGGTTCCGAAGATGCCGTCCGGTTGGAACGGCCTACCGGAGAAGGAGGTGCTGGTGAATCCGGTGGCCCAGGGAAGCAGCAGCGGGCCCACCAGGGCCACCAGCAGCACGATCCCGGTCAGCACGGCGCCGATCCTGGCCTGCTTCTGGCGCATCATGCGCCGGAACAACCCGGGGGCGGAGGAGACTTCGTCGTCGATGGCCGATCCGGCCATGTCGGTGGGGGTGTTGTTGGTACTCATCGGGCGGACTCCGTCCTGAGCTTCGGGTTGGTGGCTATGCCGACGATGTCGGCCAGCAGGTTCACCACGATGTAGGCGGCGGCGATGAGCATCGAAATCGCCTGGACGACTTGGACGTCACGGTTGGACACGGCGTCGACCAGGGCCTGGCCGATGCCCGGGTAGCGGAACAGGAACTCGATGACGACCACGCCGCCGGCCATCCACGCCAACTGGATGGCGACCACCTGGGCCACGGGGCCCAGCGCATGGGGGACTGCGTGGCGCAGGATCACCGTGCGCTCCGGGACGCCCTTGAGTCGGGCCATTTCCACGAAGCCGGAATCCAGCACCTCGATCATCGTGGCACGCATCATCCGCACGATGTAGGGGGTGACGACCAGGACCAGGGTCAGGGCCGGCAACACCAGCTGCAGCGGATAGTTCCAGACGGGTTCACCCGGCGGGGCCAGGGTGACGGAGGGAAGGATCTTGAAGACCGTGGTGGAGAAGAGCGTGATCATCACGATGCCGATGACGAACTCGGGCATCGCGGCCAGGACCAGCGAAGTGGTGGTCGCGACATGGTCGGCGAAGCGGCCACGACGCAAGGCACTGTAGGTGCCCACGATGATGCCCACCGGAATGCTGATGACCGCGGCGATGCCCATCAGGACCAGCGAGGCGGTGATGCGCTCGCCGATCAGGGCGGAGACCGGGCCGGCGGTGGCCGCCGAGTAGCCGAAGTTGCCGGTGAACAGTCCTCCGAGCCAGGAGAGGTAGCGCATGACCACCGGGTCGTTGAGGTTCATCTGCTCACGCAGCGCCTCGAGCCGTTCGGGGGTCGCCTGTTGGCCGAGCACGGCTTGGGCCGGGTCTCCGGGGAGCAGCAGGGTGGCCACGAAGACCATGATGGAGACGACCAGCAGGATCAGCACGCTGACCAACAGGCGTCGGGAAACGAGTTTGAGGATCATTTCGTGCCTCCCATCCACACACGACGGAATTCGTAGCCGGACAGGGCCAGCCCGGTTTTATTGGGTACCAGTCCGGCGACATAGTGCTGGAAGGCATCGGCCTGGTTGGGGTGTCCCCAAATGATGTATCCACCTTCGTCGTAGAGCAGGCGTTGGGCCTTGGCGATCTGCTGGTTGCGTTGGTCTTCGTCCACGGTGGCCTTGGCCTGGTTGACGAGGTCGACGAAATCGGCGTTGTCCCAGTGGGTTTCGTTATAGGGGGAATCCTTCAGCAGGGAGTTGTCCACCTGCGGCAGGAAGTTGCGGGTGTAGTAGAAGTCCTGGGCGAAGTCCCATTGGAGGTAGTCGTCGCCGAAATAGGTGGTGGTGTCGGTGCGGCGGATCTTGACCCTGATCCCGGAGGCCGCCGCCTGTTGGGCGAAGACCTGGGCCGCCTCGACGGCGCCGGATTGGATGGGGGCCGTGACGAGCTCCACGTCCAGTCCGTTGGGGTACCCCGCCTCGGCGAGCAGGGACTTGGCCTTGGCGATATCCTGCGTGCGCTGGGTCAACCCGGTCGTTCCGGGGTCGAAGGGGGCGAAGACGTCGTTGCCGATGGTGCCGTGGCCGCTGAGGACCTGCTCGATCATCTGCTCCCGGTCCACGGCGAGCTTGAAGGCCTGCCGGACCCGGACGTCGTCGAAGGGTTTGCGGTCCACCCGCATGGTGAACGGCAGCCACATGCCGGTCTCCGAGTTCAGGATCCCGATACGCGGGTCCGAACCGATGACTTCGGTCAGTGCCAACGGGATCTGTCCGATCGCGTCGACCTGGCTGGACAGCAGGGCATTGATCATCGCGTCGTCATCATCGAAGTTCAGGATGGCCAACTCGTCCAGATAGGGCTCGTGATCGCGCCAATAGCCGTCGTTGCGGGAGAAGACCGACTGCCGGCCGGGCGAGAAGCTCTTGACCTTGAAGGGGCCGGTTCCCACCGGCTTCGCGGCGTCGTAATCCGCGGGGACGATCCCCATCGAGTATTGGCCCAAGGAGTCGTCGAAGGTCGCCGACGGGGAGTTCAACCGGAATTCAACGGTGTCCTTGCCCACGATCGCGACCTCGTCGAGGACGACCAGCGCCGTGGCACCGGATTTGGGATCCTCGGGATCGGTGATGCGCTTGAACGTGGCGACGACGTCTTCGGGCCGCACCGGGCGTCCATCATGGAAGACGACTCCTGGACGCAGTTTCACGGTCCAGACCATCGCCTTTTCATCCGGCGTCGCACTCAGCGCCAGCAGCGGCTGCAGGTCGTAGTTCTCATCCCGGTACAGCAGTGCTTCGTAGAGGTTGACCACGCGGGCGATATCCGTCGTGTTCACCGGGATGTGGGCGTCCAGGGTGTCTGAGGCGCCACCTCCGGAGAGCCCGACGCGCAGGGTCCCGCCGGTTTGTGGATTGCCGGTCGGTGCCGCAATGACCGAGGGCTGGGCCCCGCAAGCGGTCAGCACGGCGCCGAGGCCGAGGGCCATTCCGCTGCCGAGCAATGCCCGGCGGCTGAATCCCTCAGGCCCGGAACGTCGGGCGCGGGCTGCCGGGGGAGGCATGGGAAAGAGGGAAGGTGGGGAGGAAGTCACGGTGGGGCTCCTGGAGTAGGCGGATGGCTAGCAGGTGATGGATCGGCCGCTCCAGTCCGGGGGGTCATCGCGATGGATTTCGATGGCGTCCAGGATGTCCTGTCCGAAGGGAAGGGTCTTCCCCGTTTCCTGGCTCACATGCAGCCCCAGGATCTCCTCGGTGGCAATCACCGCGCCATCGACCCGCATGGTGTGGGCCAGATGCAGCTTCTTGGCCCCCGAGCCGGCCACCGTGGTGGTGACCTCCAGTTCGGCGCCGAGACCGGTTTCATCCAGATACCTGACGTGGGCCTCCACGGTGTACAGCGAATTGGAGGTGGCCTCCCGGTAGACGGGGCCCAGGCCCAGCGTCTCCATGGCCGCATCGGTGGCGAAACCGAAGACGAGGACGTAGTAGGCCTCGGAGAGGTGGCCGTTATAGTCGATCCATTCGGGCAGGACAGCCGTGGAATACGGTTCCAGCGCCACCTAGACCGCCGCCTTCGGTGCCGCCTTCAGCTCCCCGATCACGGTGCGGACGGCGATGATGGCCGCGTCGCGTTCGGCGACCAGATCGGCGAAGCCGCGCTCGCCGGCTTCCTCGTCGCAACCGGCGATGACGTCATCGCGCAGCTTCCGGGTCAGTTCCGGGGCATCGAGCCGGGTCCACGGCGACTTCAAGGAGGGGCCGAAGTGGTCCAGCATATGGGCCATGCCGCCGGGCCCACCGGCCAGATGGAAGGTGAGCATGGGGCCTTGGATCGGCCAGCGCAGGCCGGGGCCATCGGTGATGGCCAGATCGATCTGTTCGACCGTGGCCTCGCCGTTGTCGATCATATGCAGGGCCTCGCGCCAGAGCGCCTCCTGCAAGCGGTTGGCGATGAAGCCCGGGACCTCACGGTCCATGGTGATCACCGACTTGCCGATGAAGTCATACCACTGCGAGGCCCAGGCCACCGCTGCCGGATCGGTGCCTTCGGCGCCGGCGACCTCCACGAGGGGGATCAGGTACGGCGGGTTGAAGGGATGGCCGACGACCAGGCGTTCGGGGTGGGCCGCACGTTGGTTCATCTCACTCATCCCGTAACCGGAGGTGGAGGAACCGATGACGACGTCGGTGTCGGTCACCGCGTCGATCCGGGCCAGCAGATCCGATTTGAGGTCCAGGTCCTCGGGGGCGCTTTCCTGGACGAACCCGACACCGGACACGGCGTCGGCGAGTTCGGCGTGGACGGACCAGTTGTCCTTGGAAGCATTCGGTGCCAGACCCAACTGGGTCAGCGCCGGCCAGGCGGCATCGATCAGCGCGGCCAACTTGTCACCGGCATCGGCGGAGGGGTCCCAGGCCTGGACGCGGAAACCGCGGGACAGGAAGTAGGCGGCCCAGCCGCCACCAATGGTGCCGATGCCCACGCAGGCCACCGTTTCGACGTCGTGCAGGTTGGGGTAGTTGCTCATGAATCAGGCCTTACTTTTCGAGCTTGAGGATTTCGCGGGCTTCGTCGGGGGTGGCCACGGAGGAACCCATGCCGGTGACGATGCCGATGGCACGTTCGGTCAACTGTGCGTTGGTGGCCTTCACGCCCTTGGAGAGGTAGAGGTTGTCTTCCAATCCGACGCGGACGTGGCCACCGAGGAGCACCGACTGGGCGACCCAGGGCAGCTGGTTGCGGCCGATGGCGAAGGAGGTCCACTGGGCCCCCTCGGGCAGCATGTTCACCATGGCCTGCAGCAGGGCAGGATCCACGGGGGCGCCGTAGGGGATGCCCATGCACAGCTGGTAGAGCGGCGGCGGGGCGATCAGCCCTTCCTCGACCATGACGTTGGCGAACCAGAGGTTGCCGGTGTCGAAGATCTCCATCTCCGGCTTCACACCCAGTTCCTTGATGCGGGCGGCGCCCTCGCGGAGCATGTCGGGGGTGGAGACGTAGAGGTTGCTGCCTTCGCCGAAGTTCAGCGAACCGCAGTCGATGGTGCAGATCTCCGGGCGCAGCTCCTCGACGTGGGTCAGCCGCTCCAGCCCCGAGACCAGATCGGTGCCCGGCAACTGGGCCGTCGGCTCGGAGGGGTCGACCACCAGGTCCCCGCCCATGCCGGCGGTGAGGTTGATGACCGGATCGACGTCCGATTCCTTGATCTGGCGCACGACCTCGCGGTAGAGCTCGGTATCGCGCGAGCCCTGCTTGGTTTCGGGATCCCTCACGTGGATGTGGACGACCGAGGCGCCGGCCCGGGCCGCGGCAATGGCATCGGCGGCAATCTCATCCGGGGTGACGGGAACGAATTCGCTCTTGGACGTGGTGTCCCCGGCGCCGGTCAGGGCGCAGGTGACGATGACTTTACGATTCATGGGATGACTCCTCGGGGGTGACGATGGTGCGGTCAATGAAATTTTCGATGTGCTCTTGCATCTGAACGGTGGTCAGCATGCCGGTCAGGACCTTGATGCCCAGGCCGTCCATCAGGCTGGTGATGTCCAAGGTCAGATCGGCGGCGTCGATGGAGCGGAACACCCCGCTGCGTTGGCCGTCGGCGATGATGCCTTCCACGGTTTGGCGCCAGCGTTCGTAGCCATGTGAATGGTTGTCTCGTTGGCTCGGGTCCACGGCGGCCTGTCCCCAGGTCTGCAGCCAGATCGACCATTCGGCCCGTCCGGCCACCCCTTCGGGGAGCTGGAGGCGGATCAATTGCTTGAGCCGCTGGACCGGATCCGGGATGGCGTGCAACTCAGTGACCTGGCGGTCGAAGGCCAGCTTGACCGAGTAGCGCAGCGCCTCGGCGAAGATCTCCAGCTTCGTCGGGAAGTAGTAGTGCACCGAAGCCGGGGACATGCCTGTTTCCCGGGCGATATCGGAGATCCTGACGTTGGCGTGGCCCATTTCGGCGAAGAGCCACCAGGACTGTTCGATGATCAGCCGGCGCTTGCGGGCCGAGGTGGTGTCTTCGCGGTGCCGGGTGGGCAGGATGCCCGAGGAGGGGGCCACCGAGGCTCCTGCCGTGGAGTCGGAGCCGGAGAGCAGCCAATTGGCGGTCACGCCGGTATTGGTGGCCAGCAGGGTCAGTTCCTCGGGATTGAAGCGTCGGATGCCCTTGAGTGATTTGGACAGTTTGGTCTCGTCGATGCCGATGAGGGCGGCGACGTCACGTTGGGCCAGTCCCGAGTCGTGGATGGCCCGCCGGGCACGGTCTGCGAGTGTGTCGGCGGAGGATTCGGCGGTTGGCATGGGGCCAACAGTAGAACAGGACTTGCGAACATGGCAAGTGAGTTGATTGACAATCAATCATGAATTGCGATTCATGGCGATCTCTGAAGCTGTCGCGGAGGCGATCGATGCCCGGTTTCCGCCCGGCTCGGTGGGCGCGGGGAAGACGCATTCCGACCGGCGATGGGGCCCGGGGTCGGGGGGTGATCAAGTTCATGTTTCGCGGCGTTTCCGTGCCCCCGCCAGCCTCTGCCCGGCAGGGGCGCAAAGGCGTACGATTGCGGGCATGAGCGTCTCAACAGAACATGACTCGACCCCCACAAAAGTGGTGATGGTTTCCATTGTCGCCGCATTGGGCGGATTCCTCTTCGGATTCGACAGTGCCGTGATCAACGGTGCCGTCGACGCCATCGGGGAACAATTCGCCCTCAGCGGGGTCCTTTTGGGATTCACCGTCTCCTGCGCACTCCTGGGCGCCATGGTCGGCGCCTGGTTCGCCGGACCCTTCGCCGATAAGCAGGGCCGGGTGCGGGCGATGCTGGTCGCGGCCGTCTTGTTCACGATCTCCGCCCTGGGCTCCGGTTTTGCCTTTGGCCCGGTGGATCTGATCATCTGGCGCACCATCGGCGGTGTGGGCGTGGGCATGGCCTCGGTCCTGGCCCCGGCCTACATCGCCGAGGTCGCCCCCGCGCACAGTCGCGGCAAGCTGGCCTCCCTGCAGCAAATGGCGATCGTGCTGGGCATCTTCGTCGCCCTGCTCGCCGACGCCTTCATCGCGGCGACCTCAGGAGGCGCCTCCGAAGTGAGCTGGCTGGGTATCGAAGCCTGGCGCTGGATGTTCCTGACCGAGATCATCCCGGCAGTCCTCTACGGGGCACTGGCCTGGCAGATCCCCGAGTCCCCGCGCTACCTCGTGGCCCGCGGCCAGCTGGCCCGGGCCGCCAAGGTCCTGCATGAGGTCGTCGGTTTGAAAAGCCGGGACGAGGTCGACGAGAAGATCGCCTCGATCAAGTCCACCATCAGCACCGAGAAGAACCAGGGCCTGCGCAACCTCGTGGGAGGCAAGGGCTGGCTGCTGCCGATCGTCTGGGTGGGCATCCTGCTCTCGGTCTTCCAGCAGTTCGTGGGCATCAACGTCATCTTCTACTACTCCACCAGCCTGTGGAAGTCCGTCGGTTTCACCGAGGAAAACTCGTTCACGATCACCGTCATCACCTCGGTCACCAATATCCTGGTGACCGTGGTCGCCATCCTGCTGGTCGACAAGGTGGGCCGCAAGCCCCTGCTGTTGGCTGGTTCAGCCGGCATGACCGTCGCCCTGGGCCTGATGGCCGTCGCCTTCAGCCAGGCGATGGGCACCGGCGACGACGTGTCGCTGCCGCAGCCCTGGGGCGTGATCGCGCTGATCGCCGCCAACGTGTTCGTCGTCGCCTTCGGCGCGACGTGGGGGCCGGTGGTCTGGGTGCTGCTGGGTGAGATGTTCTCCAATAAGATGCGTGCCGTGGCCCTCTCGGTGGCCGCAGCCGCCCAATGGCTGGCCAACTTCCTGGTCACCACCACCTTCCCGTCGCTGGCCGAGGCCGGATTGGTCTTCGCCTACGGGCTGTACGCGCTCTTTGCCCTGTTGTCCTTCTTCTTCGTCTTCAAGTTCGTCACCGAAACCAAGGGCCGCGAACTCGAGTCCATGCAGTAGGAGCACCCGTCGATACCGCAAGGGGCGGTCGGGTCTGCGGTGCAACGCAGACCCGACCGCCCCTCGTTGTTCCCGGGACGGGGTGGCTAGGGCAGGTCGACCGTGGTGTCCTGGGCCGTGGGCTGGGTGCCCAGGGCGGCCTGGACCGCCGAGCCCAGGATCCGGGCCCCTTCCGCCGTGGGGTGGGTGCCGTCGTAGCTCAGGCCCTCGGCGTAGACCTCCGGATGGGTCGAATCGCGCAGGCCCCGGGACCCGTCGATCCAGCCCCACCCCTGCTCGAGGACGAAATCGTGCAACCACGCGTTGTATTCGACGGTGCGGGTGCGGAATTCGTTCCGCGGCGGGACGGAAGAGACGAGCACCCGGTCGGAATCCGCCTGCGCAATGATGTCCTGCAGGTTCTCCCCGATCCGTTCGAAGGGGACCCCGGCGCGGATGTCATTGGTCCCGGCGATCACCACCAGCACGTCGGAGGGCACGGGGGTGTAGCCGTCCAGCATCTGAGCGGTGGTGGCACCTCCCCGGGCCCATCCGCCGGCGAAGGTCGTGGCGGGGTCCTGGGCGAAGACGGCCCAGGACCTCTCGCCGACGATCCGCCGGGAGACCTGCTCCGGATAGGCGTGATCGGCGGTGATGGAGTCCCCGACCACGGAGAACGTGACCGCCTGCGCGTCCCCGGCCGCCATCGGGCGCGCCATCGGAAAGCCGTCGGAGAAGAGCGCCTCCTGCCCCTGGGGCTGCCCCTGCCCGCCGACCAGGATGGCTCCGGCGGTCACGGCCAATACGGCCATCCCGGCCAGCAGCGCGGTACGGGGCCGGGAGGACAGGCGGGAACGAAGCGTGGGACGGTCGGTCCCGGCGGGGGTGGGGTCGTGCACTGATTACTCCTGGGTAAAGAAGGTGGATTCCCAGCCTAAGGAACCCACCGCGGGGTAAACGGACCACAACATGACGATCGGATGACGATTCCGGCCAGAACGTTTTTCACAGCCCGGTGCCCTACCCTCTAACCCATGCTTGAGCAGATTTCCGTTGATTCCTGGTGGCAGGCGCTGCTGGTCGGCTTCACCCGTGGCCGTTCCCTCCATGCCGAGGCCCTGACGCTGGTCCTGATCATCGCCGTTGCCGTCGCCCTCTGCGTGCCGCGGGCCACGTGGCGTTGGTTCGGCCTGTATGTCACGTTCGTCCACGAGCTGGGCCACGCGCTGGCAGCGTTGATGACGGGACGGATCGTCCGCGGCATCCGGTTGAACCTGAATCATTCCGGGGAGACGGTCAGCGCCGGCCGGGGCGGTGCCGGCATCGCCTGGTCCGGGTTCTGGGGCTATCCGGCCCCGGCGGTCGCCGGGGCGGCGATGATCTGGGCCGCCTCCTCGGGGTGGGCCGGGGCGGCCCTGTCCATCGGGGCGATCCTGCTGTTGGTGGCCTTGCTGTTCATCCGCAATCTGGTGGGGATCGTGATCGCCGTTGGATGCGCGGCCCTGGCCCAGGTTCTGGTGCTCTTCACCGACGGGGAATTCTCCGCCTACGTCGTCCTCTGTCTGGGCATTGCCCTGGTGGTGGGGGCGGTCAAGGACTGGTTCAAGGTCGCCGCGGTCCACGTCCGGCGTCGTCGGCTGGAGAGCTCGGATGCCTACATCCTGGCCCGGGCCACCGGGGTCCCCGCAGCGGTCTGGCTGGCCGGATTCGCTCTGGTCATCATCGGGTGTGCGTACTGGTCGCTGCTCTCCCTGGGTGCCGCCGTCAACTGAGTTGCCCCGACCCGGGCCCGCGGGCGGCCCCGGGCGATGGTGGGCCCGGGGGATGACGCGTAGCCTCGGGGCATGGAGAATCCCCTGCCAGACTTCGAATTCACCACCAGCCTGCCGGTTCCCCGCGAGGAGGCCTTCGCCTGGTTTTCCCGTCCCGGTGCCCTGGTCAGGTTGCTCGCCCCGTTTTCGGGCAGCGTGCGTCGTGAGCCCAGCGATGGGTTGAACGTCGGCTCCACGGCGGTGATCGGCATCGGGGCGCCGGGGCAACTGGGGCTGGGGTTGGGACCGGCCATCGGAGCCGTCGCCGGACCGTTGCACCTGCCCGGGTGGGCCAAACCCGAAATCCCCTGGCACGCCCGGCACGTCGGGCTGGTCCCCGGGCGCAGTTTCACCGACGTCATGGAATCCGGGCCCCTGGCCTCCTGGCGTCATGAGCACGTCTTCGAGGAGGACGACGGCGGGACCCTCATGCGTGATTTCGTCTCCTACGACCTTCCGTTGGCCAGCAGTTCCGGTCCCGGAGGGCGGATCCGGGAGTGGGGGAAGGAACGCTTCAACACCGAGCTGAAGCGCATGTTCGGATACCGCGAACGCCAGGTGATCGGCGACCTGCTCTTCCACTCCCGGCATTCCGGGGCCGATTCATCCTCGAAACGGATCGCCATCTCGGGGGCCGGCGGACTCATCGGCACCCAGCTGCGGGCCTTGCTCCAAGGCGGCGGGCACGAGGTGTTCCGGTTGGTCAGGGGGCCGGCAACGGAAACGGATGAAATCTCCTGGGATCCGGATGCGGGACGGATCGACACTGCGGCGCTGGCGGGCTGCGACGTCGTCATCCACCTGGCCGGGCACCCGATCGGTGGGCGATTCACCGCAGCCACCAAGCAACGCATCATGTCATCGCGGACGGTGGGGACCTCCTTGATCGCCCGGACGCTGGCCGACCTGTCGGCGGACGGACACCAGCGCACCCTCGTGGCCGCCTCGGCCATGGGGTACTACGGGGCCTCCCCGGAAGCCCGCCCCGCGCAGGCCCCGACGGACTTGAGCGAGGACGGCCCTCCGGGAACCGATTTCCTCGCCGATGTCTGTCTCGCCTGGGAGGCTGCGTGCGAACCGGCGGCACGGGCCGGGGTCCGGGTGGTGAACGTCCGCACCGGGCTGGTCCAGAGCCCCTCCGGCGGAATGTTGCAGCAATTGTTGCCATTGTTCGTCGCCGGTCTGGGAGGTCGCATGGCCGGGGCCGGCATGCAGAGCTGGATCGGCATCGATGACGTCGTGGGGATCTTCGCCCATGCCGCCCTGGAGGACCGGGTCTCCGGACCTGTCAACGCCGTCGCCCCGCATCCGGTGGACGCCCGGGACTATGCCGCCACGTTGGCCAGGGTGCTCAACCGCCCGGCAGGACTCACGGTCCCGGGCTTCGGCCCGGCCCTGCTCCTGGGCCGCCAGGGGGCCCGCGAAATTGCCCGGTCGGACCAGCGGGGCTCCTCGAGGCGGATCGAGGAGTTCGGCTACGCCTTCCGTGAGCCCGAGCTCGAACCGGCGCTGCGGCACGTGCTGGGTCGCCGCTGAAGGTCAGGAGACCGTGACCTAGGACGTCGGTAACGGTCGGATTACGGATAATACCGAGCAAAAACGGGTTCGGGCGTCCGTCCGGACTCCCGATCTCTACTCCGATCCGAGACTCACAGGAATCACAGATACATCGATTCTGCCGCGAGATCACGGGGTTTGAGCTGTAAACTTTTTGTGGATCGTCTCCCCAGGGGGACGTTCGTAGTTGACGCAGCCCCCCATCGTATAGTTATCGTAATCAAGTCACGTTTTGATAACACCTCGCCGTTCGGGGTGGTGCAAGACGGAGTGCAGTTCAGGTACCTTTCGATCGTCCACCTGACTGCCCACTAAATTTGGAGTCGACATCGACGCCGGACGATCGCGCAATGAGGGCCGGGGACGGCTGGAGCGCACAGGTGGCCCCTGGAGAAACTGTGATCCAGCAGAACAGCAAAAAGTTTTCGAAGATTTCCCGCATCGGCGCAAGCAGTGGTGTAGCAGCCTTGGCCTTGGCCGGCGCGGCAGCAGGCATCGGAGCAGCTCCCGCCTCCGCAGCACCTGCAGGCACCTGGGATTCACTCGCGCAGTGTGAGTCCGGTGGGGATTGGTCCATCAACACGGGCAACGGCTTCAAGGGTGGACTGCAGTTCACCAACAGCACCTGGAAGGCCTTCGGCGGTAGCGGTCAGGCCAACCACGCCAGCAAGTCCGAGCAGATCCGCGTAGCCAAGAAGGTCCAGGCTGCTCAGGGTTGGGGCGCATGGCCCGCATGCTCCGCCAAGCTGGGTATCTCCGGCAAGGCACCGTCCGGCCCGAAGCAGGCCACCAAGAAGGCTCCGGTCCAGAAGGCCGCGCCGAAGCAGGCTCCGGTCCAGAAGGCTGCTCCGAAGCACACCGCACAGGCACCGGTCCAGAAGGCCGCGCCGCAGCAGCAGGTCAAGTCGACCGGCAAGCACGTCGCCACGGTCAAGGCCACCGACTCGGGCAAGAACTACACGGTCAAGGCCGGCGACACGCTGTCCAAGATCGCCAACGCCCAGGGCCTGAGCGGCTGGGAGGGCCTGTACTCGGTGAACACCGATACGGTCTCCAACCCCAACGTGATCATGGTGGGCCAGACCATCAACCTGCCGACCAAGTAATCAGGTCGGCCCCGGGGCAGCGCCCCGGACCCTGAACTGCGGGAGCTTTGCCCCCGCCAGACGGCAGCGGCGGTTCGCCTTTCCCCCCAATGGCGAGCCGCCGTTGTTTCGTCAGGACACGAAGTGCCCGCACGGTCCACCGTGCGGGCACTTCGTGTGTCGGGGCTCAGGCGGGGAAGATCCGCGAGGCGAGGTCCTTGCCGGTCTTCGACTGCGATGTGTACCCGGAGGTTCCCTCGTCGAAGAACTCGCGGGCCGCCGCTGCGGTGGCCTCGAGGGCGGCAAAGGCGAAGGCCCCACCGACCGAGACGCGGCCGACACCCACCCGGGACAGGGCGGAGACCGGCGGTGTCCCCGCCGTGGCGAGCACGTTGAGCGGGCGGTCCACCGATTCCACCACCGACCGGATGTCCTCGAGCCGGGTGAGCCCCGGGGCGTAGAGCACGTCGGCCCCCGCCTCCTGGTAGGCCTGGAGGCGGTGGATGGTATCGGCCAGATCCGGGCGTCCATGCAGGAAATTCTCGGCCCGGCCGGTGAGCACCATCGGCGCCGGCCCGCGGTGGCAGGCCTCTGCCGCGGCAGCGACCCGCTCCGTGGCGGCCTCGATCCCGTGGATGGGGGAGTCCGGGTCCCCGGTGGAGTCCTCGATCGAGGCGCCGGCCAGCCCGGTTTGTAACGCGAGGTCGTAGGTCCGCCCGACGGCTGCTGCCTGGTCCGCGAACCCGTTCTCCAGGTCGGCGCTGACCGGCAGCTCCGTCGCCTGCACGAGCTCGGCCGCATTCTTCAAGGTCTCCTCGCGGGTCAGCCCTCCGTCGAGACGGCCCCGCGAGGCGGCATACCCGCTGCTGGTGGTGGCCAGGGCAAGGAACCCCATCGAGGCGAACAACCGCGCCGACCCGGTGTCCCAGGCATTGGGCAGCAGCAACGGCGTCGGGCCGTGATGCAGGGCGAGGAAGCGGGCAGCGGGTCCTGGGGGCGTCATGGCCACACGCTACACCGAGTCCACGGGGCACGCCGGGGTGCCGGACGGTGAGGAACGGGGCTCAGACGGCTTGGGGGACCGACCTGATGGATCCGACGTAGGCCAGGGCCTCGGGCCGGTAGGCATCTCGGAGCTGGAGGAAGCGGTTGCTGCTGGCCGCCCCCGGCCAATCCTCCGGCAAGCAGTCGGCCGGTAGCCCCGGGTCGAGGTAGGGAATGATCCGCCAGCTGTCGATGCACCGCACATAGGCGGCGAAGGCGGCCGCCCCCTCGGCGGGTGGCACGGAAGGGACATCGCGCTGCCGATCCAGGAATGCGTGGTGCAACCCCGCCAGCTCCTCCAGGTCCCACCAGCCGGCCACGGCCTCGCGGAGGGGGCCGGCGGCCTGGGGGCGTCCGGTCACGAAGAGCACTGAACGATCCCGCAGCCCCAGGTCCTCCAGGATCTCCTCGGTCTCGGCCTGCAGGTAGCGGGGGCAGATCCACAGTCCCGGCCCCACGGTGCCGCACCCGATCCAATGCAATCGGCGGCGCAACTGATGGCGCAGCCCACGAGCGGTTTCGGGCACCGTGAAGTAGACCAGGCACCAGGAATCGTCGGGGCCCATGGACCGGGGTTCGTGGATCCTGCGGTCGCCGCGTTCGAGCATCTGCCGGGCCCGCTCCCCGACGGCATGACCGGAGACGCCCCCGCGGGTGGAGGCGGTGAGGACTTCCTTGCGCCGCAGCCTGCTCAGGGCGGTGCGGGTCAGGGCCGGGGACACGTCGACGGCCTCCATCAGGGTGATCAGTTGGGTCGAAGACATCCACCCCCCGGCCCCGCGCAAATACAGCCCGATGATGGTGCGCAGCAACGACGTGGTGCTCCCGGGGCGGGAGTCCATGTCGTCGAGGACGGCACTCATTTCATGTCGGTCAGTGCGGCGGCGATCGCCTCGACGCCCACCTCGAGTTCGGCGAAACTGGTGCTCAGGGGCGACAGGCCGATGCGCAAGCCGTCCGGTGGGCGGAAGTCGGGGATCACCCCCTGCTCCCAGAGCCGGGTGGTGACCGCGGCGAAGTCAGGGTGGTCCACGGTCACGTGGGAACCACGCTGTGCAGGTTCACGGGGGCTGGCCAGCCGGGCGCCGTGGGGGGAGAGGCGTTCCTCGCAGAGCCGTAGGGCATGCTCGGTCAGTTCCACCGATTTGCTGCGGATGGCCTCGATGCCGACCTCGGCGATCAGCTCCACCATGTCCTTGAGCGGCTGCATGGCCAGGATGGGTGGGGTTCCGGTGATGAACCGGCGGATCGTACCGGCCGGTTCATAGGTCTCCGTCATCCCGAAGGGGTCGGCGGCCCCCATCCACCCCCAGATCGGCTGGCGGAGCGTGGAGTGAAGTGCCGATGCGACGTAGACGAACGCGGGGGAGCCGGGGCCGCCATTGAGATACTTATAGGTACAACCCACCGCCAGATCGACGCCCCAGGCATCCAGGTGCAGCGGGACGGCGCCGACCGAATGGCACAGGTCCCAGACCATGAGGGCCCCGGCATCCTTGACCTGGGCGGTGATGGCTTCGGCGTCGGCAAGGTAGCCCGAACGGTAGGCCACATGGCTCAGGAGTACGACGGCGGTGCGATCGGAGAGGACCTGTTCCAGATCCGTGCCGGTCACCCCGGTCGCCGGATCGGGGGTGATCCACCGCAGGGTCGCCCCCCGTTCGGCGGCGATGCCCTCGACGATGAACCGGTCCGTGGGGAAGTTCCCCGCATCGATGACGATCTCGCAGCGCCGCGGATCGGCTCCCTGTTGGTGGTCCAAGGCCGCCCGCAGCGCCTTGTAGAGCAGGACCGACGTCGAGTCCCCGACCAGCGTCTGCCCCGGCCCGGCACCGAGGACGACCTCCCCGAGGCGGTCTCCCAGGACGGTGGGCTCGTCCATCCACTGCTCATCCCAGCTGCGGATCAGCCCGGCACCCCATTCGGTGCGGACGAAGGTGGCCAGGTGTTCGGCAGTGGCGGCCAGCGGCCGCCCCAACGAGTTCCCGTCGAGATAGGCGGTCAGCGGCCGGGCCGGATCGGCGGCGGGGACCAGGAAGCGACTGCGGTAGAGGGCGAGTGGATCGGCGGCGTCCAGCTCGTCGCTGGTCGGGGACGCGGGGGAGGTGCTCATGCGGAAGGGCCTTTCGGGCTAGTTGCCGATTTCGGTGCGGACGGCGTAGAGCTCGGGGAAGAAGGTCAGGTCCAGGGCGCGGCGGAGGAAATCGACGCCGGAGGAGCCGCCGGTGCCGCGTTTGAAGCCGATGGTGCGTTGGACGGTGCGCAGGTGCCGGAAGCGCCAGGCCTGGAAGTTGTCCTCGAGGTCCACCAGATCCTCGCAGGCCTGGTAGAAGCCCCAGCGGGTCTCCTCGGTTTCGTAGATCTCCTTGAATACGGGGATGAGTTCCTCGTGCAGCACCCAGGCCTTCGAGAAGTCGCGGTGCAGGATCTCCTCGGGGATGCTGTAGCCGGCGCGGGAGAGGGCGGCGAGGAACGCGTCGTAGACCGTGGGCTCTTCGAGGAGCTGGCTGAGCATGGCGTGGGCCTCGGGATGGGATTCGAAGACCTTGAGCATGCCGCGGTGCTTATTTCCCAGGATGAATTCCACGGCGCGGTACTGCCAGGACTGGAAGCCGGAGGCCGAGCCCAGAGTGTCGCGGAACTGGGCGTATTCACGCGGGGTGAGGGTCGCCAGCACCGACCACTGGTCGGTGAGGACCTTCTGGATGTGCTTGACCCGGGCCAGGCACTTCAGCGCCTTGCCCAGATCGTCGGCGTCCATGAGGCGACGGGCTTCGACGAGCTCGTGGAGGACCAGCTTGAGCCAGAGCTCGCTGGTCTGGTGCTGGATGATGAACAGCAGCTCGTCGTGGTGTTCGGGATTGCTGTGGGGGTGCTGGGCGTGCAGGACCTTATCCAGATCCAGGTACCCGCCGTAGGACATCTCGTTGCGGAAGTCGGTGCGTACGGTCTCTTCGATATCGCGTTCGCCGGTAGCGGTATCGGCGCCGGGGGTTTCAGGGGTGTCTTGCGAGTAGGGGCAGCTCATGAAAGTCAGAATATCAGTTACGTGACGAGCGTCAATCAATTGAAATTCGTGTGGCGGTCGTCGGGGAGCAGCGCTGGCATGATGGAACCATGAGCACCCCAGCGGCTGCCGCGCCACGCGCCATCCTCCATACGGTCGGACATTCCACGCATGTGATCGCGGAGTTCGTCGAGCTGCTCCGGGCCCATGGGGTGCAACGGATCGTGGATGTGCGCACGGTGCCCGGATCCCGGCACAACCCGCAATTCGGCATCGACCAGCTCCCGGGCCACCTCGCCGATCACGGAGTGGACTACCAGCGGATCGAAAGCCTCGGCGGGCTCCGGCACACCACGAAGGCCTCGCCGAACACCGGCTGGCGCAACGCCTCCTTCCGGGGCTATGCGAATTACATGCAGACCCCTGGGTTCGACGCCGGGATCCAGGAGCTGATCGCCAGCGCCACCGAACGGTCCGTGGCCATCATGTGCGCCGAAGCCGTCCCCTGGCGCTGCCACCGCTCGATGATCGGGGACGCGATGCTCGTCCGCGGCTTCGAGGTGCTGGATATATTCAGCCCGACCAAGGCCACCGCGCATGCCTTGACGTCCTTCGCCCACGTGGTGGGAACCACGATCACCTATCCACCGGAGGACTCCACCGCGCAGGCATGAGCGGGGAGCCTCAGCGGAAACCCCGGCTCATCGTGAACCGGTGGGCCACGGCGTCGGTCAGTGGTTTGCTGCGGGCCACGGCCGTGATCGCAGCGGCCCTGACCTGATCCAGCACCCGGGGCAGGGGGCGCCCCAAGGCCATGTTCAGGTGGGCTTGCCGTCCCGCCCGGGCGGCGGCACGCAACCGGTCCCGGGAGAAGCCTGCCAGCAGATCGGCTGGCGTTGAACCCTTCGTACCGGCCCGGGTGAGGAGCGGGGCCAGGGCGGCGGCGTCGAGCAACCCCAGCGCCATGCCCTGCCCGCCGATGGGGCTGATCTCGTGGGCGGCATCGCCGATCAGGATGACCCGTCCGTGCACCATCTGCGCGACCGCCCGATGCGAGCACCGGAACCTGCTGTGCATCGTCGCCGCATCGGGGTCGACCCGGTAGCCGGTACGTCGTTCGATAAGTGACGGGAGCGTGGTGGCATCGGCCGGCCGGTGCCAGGCCACCCAGCGGCGGAGGCCCCCGGGCAGGGGGAAGGACTCCACGATCCCTTCGGGGTGCAGCAGCAGGGCGGCGGTGGCCCCGAAGCCGGTGGTGTCCGGATAATCCCCCATCACGTAGTGGTCGGGGTAGAGGCTTCCGGCAAAGGGCAGCCCGGCCAGCGGGCGGACCGTGGACCCGACGCCATCGGCGCCCACCAGGTAGCGGGCCGTTATCGGGGCCGGCCGCCCGGTCATCGTGGCGTGGATGCCGCGATCGTCCTGGCGGAAAGTGGTCAGTGCGTGGCCTACGAGCAGGGCCTGTGGGTCGAGTTCGCGCAACCGTGCGGTGAGTAGTTCGGTCGTGGTCGCCTGGGGTAGGGAGAGGATGAAGGGATGCCGACCCGTCAGGACATCGAAGTCCAAGGCGGCGATGCGACGTCCGGAACTCAGTCCCAGACCCCGGCGGATCGGCACCCCGGAGGCGATGGCCTCCTTGGCGATGCCCGCCGCGTGCAGCACGTCCACGGCCGGGGGATGCAGGCCGATGGCCCGGGAATGCTCCTGCGGGGTATCCCGGGCCTCCACGACGCGGACGGTGAGGCCCGCTCGGGTGAGCAGGATCGCCAGCGTCAGCCCCGCCGGGCCACCGCCGACGATGAGCACGTCGATCACGGTAGGGGGTCCGGCCGGTGGATCAACAGGTTCCTGAACGGACGCCGAGGTTGGACCCGCCATCCCCCGGGGACCACGGCCCGCAGTTCGGCGGGAAGGTAGCTCCGCCGGATGGAGGTCAGCCCGTCGCGTCGGATGAAGGAGGTCCCGGCCAGCGGCAGGGTCGCGGCACCGAAGAGGAGGCCGGCAAGGCGTGAACGGCGCAGATCGGCGTGCACGGCCACGGCCCGGGTGAGCTGCTCGGTGTCGGCCAACAACACGTCGAGTCCTGTGGGGGAGAGGTGATGCAGCACATGGTTGGACACCACGACGTCGAAGCTGCGCCCGGCAGCGACCAGATCGGAACTGCTGGCCTGTTCGAAAACGACCTCGGCCCCGGGCCGGCCCGTGGCAGTCCGGGAGGCAAAACGGTAGGCCCGCGGATCGGGGTCGATGCCGGTGACCGTGATGTCGAACCCGTCCGCGCGGGCCCGCCGGGCCAGGGCGCGGGTGATGTCCCCACCACCACAACCGATGTCCAGGATGGTGGCGTTGGTGGTGGGCAGGGCCGGGCGGATCAGGTCGCGATAGACCCCGCGCCAGCCGGAGACCAGCGCGTTGACCAGCGGGAACTGCTGGTAGGTCCGCCACAACAGCACCGGATCGCAGTCGGGCCGGTCCATTTCCTCGGTCGCGGTCTCGGCGCGGCGCATCGCTGGACTACGCCCCGGTGCGGGCCACGGTCATCAACGCGGTCTCCACGGTCAACCCGGGCCCGAAGGCCATGGAGCAGACGCGCTCGCCGGCGGGATCGTCGGCCTCGCTGACGCCTTCCAGGATGTCCTTGAGCACGAACAGGACGGTGGCGCTGGACATGTTGCCGTAGTCGTTGAGCACCCGGCGGGCCGGTTCCAGCTGGCGTTCGTCCAACCCCAGACGGTGTTGGACCTTGTCCAGGATGGCCCGGCCTCCGGGGTGGATGCCCCAATGGGTGAGGTCCGCGTACTCTTCCCCGATCGAGGGATCGTGGGCCAGCAACGGGGCCAACGCCCCGACGATATGCTCGTCGATGATATGCGGGACATAGGTCCCCAGGACCATCTCGAACCCCTCGTCGCCGATGTTCCAGGCCATCGATTCCTCACCGACCGGAGTCAGGACCGTTTCGAAGGCGTCGAGTTCCAGGGACGTCGTTCCCGCCGGGGCGGGACGTGCGGTCACCACTGCCGCGGCGGCGCCGTCGGCGAAGAGTGCTGAGCCCATGATGGTGTCCGGGTCGTTGGAACTGCGTACGTGCAAGGTGCACAATTCGGTGCTGACGACCAGGACGACGGCGTCCGGTTCGGCCTCGCAGAAGCTTTTGGCGGCGCGCAGGGCGGGGAAGGCCGCATAGCAGCCCATGAACCCCAGATGGTAGCGCTGGGTGGAGGCGGGCAGGCCGAGGGCCCTGACGATCTGGTAGTCCGGTCCCGGGTTGTAGAAGCCGGTGCAGGAGACGGTGATGACGTGGGTGACGTCCTCGGGGCCCAGATCCGGGCAGGCGGCCAGCGCGGATCGGGCGGATTCGGTGAATAGAGCCTTGGCTTCGCGGGTGAAGACGTCGTTGCGGACCTTGGTGCTGGGACTGAGCAGCCGGGTGGTGGCCGCATCGAAGAACACCGGAGTGGTTTCGGTCTGCTCCAGGCTCAGTTCGGTCAACGCAGTGCGGCGGGTGGAGATGGCCGAGGAATTGAAGGAGGTGGTGATCAGCCGTTGTCCCAGCCGGGTGAGGTCGGGTTGGTCGGCGAAGACATCGCGGACCTGGTCCTGATGCAGGACCGTTTCGGGTAGAGCCGTTTGGATGGTCCTGATTCGCACTGCCATGGGCCGAGCGTAACCGGGTCGCTCGGCAGCGTAAAGGGGTCCCCGCCGGCGGGCGGATCCGGGGCCTTCCGGCCACGGATCCGGCCACCGGAGCTGCCGTGGCGCTATTTGGCCAGGGCGCCGGAGAAGAGCGCGTCCTCATGGTCGAAATCGACCAGGTACGTCAGCGTCACGTCGTCGAGCTCGCCGGCCGGGATGCCGAAGGCGACCCGCGTGCTCTGCTTCTTGCCCGGCAGGACCTTGCCTTCGAAGAAACCATCGATCTTCTCGGTGAAGACGCCTTCGGCCTGGGTCCCCTCGTCCCCGTAGGCCACCGATGCCGTCAAGATCGCCGGGTCGAAGACCTCGGAGGTTCCGTTCTGGAGGGAGACATCGAAGACGTACATCTTTCCATCGGAGGCCTCGGCACCGGAGGCGTATTCACCGGCGGTGGAAAGCCCGGCGGGCTTGACGGTCAGCTTCAGCCCGTCGTCCCAGGTCCACGCGCTCCCGAAGTCGGCCACCCCCTGGGTGGACTGGTCCCCGGTGGTCTCCGCCACGGCGTCGGCGGCCGGGGCGGAGGCTTCATCGGCCCCGCTGCCGGCCTCCGGGCCGCCCGAGGTGGTGCAGCCGGTCAGGGCCAGTCCGGTGGCGAGCGCCAGGGCCGCCCAGATGGTTTTCGTATTCATGTTTCCTCCCCAAAATGGTGCGCCGCGGTTGCGGTGCAGTGTCGATGACCGGAAGCCGTCACTTCCAGTGCCTCCAAGTCACCAGCCGCCTCCGACATTTTGGAACCACCTGCGTGGAAGTCGGATTCCGTTGAGCGACATTTCGTGCCTATGGTGGAAGGCGAAGGCCTTGTCCTGCGGCCAGTGCCGCGCCATCGAACCCAGGGAGTCCCCATGCAGCAGATCGTCCCCACCCGCCATCTTTTCGGACCCGGCCCCTGCAACCCGTACGCCGAGGCCACCGCAGCGCTCGGCCTGCCGCTCTTGGGACACCTGGACCCGGACTTCATCGCCCGGATGGACCGGACCTGCGAAGGCCTTCGGACGCTGTGGGGAACGAAGAACACCCGGACCCTTCCGCTCAGTGGCACCGGGTCGGCCGGTATGGAAGCCGCCTTCGTGAACACCATCAACCCCGGTGACGTGGCCGTGATCGCCGTCAACGGGCTCTTCGGTGAGCGGATGTGCGAAGTCGCCTCCCGCGTCGGCGCCGAGGTGGTCCGGGTGGACCACGAATACGGGACACCCGTCGACGCCGACCGGGTGGCCGCCGCCCACCCGACCCCGAAGGTCATTGCCGCCGTCCATGCCGAAACGAGCACCGGCGTCGTCTCCGACATTGCCGCGCTGGGCGCCATCAAAGGGGACGCCCTGTTGATCGTCGACGCCGTCACCTCCATCGGTGGCATGCCGATCGAAGCCGACGCCTGGGGCATCGATGTCGGATACGCCGGTACACAGAAGTGCCTGGGGGTGGCCCCGGGACTGGCCCCGTTCACCATTTCCGACCGGGCCTTCGAACGCCGCGTGCAGAAGCCGCAGTCCTGGTACCTGGACCTGGGGTTGCTCGGTGGCTACGCCACCACCGGCTCCTCCGGAGGTCAGCGCACCTATCACCACACGGCCCCGGTCGCGATGGTCGCCTCCCTGGAGGCAGGGATCGATCGGGTCCTGGCCGAAGGCCTCGAGGCCGTCACCGCACGCCACCAGGCGGCTGGCGCCGCCTTGCAACAAGGCCTGAAGGACATGGGGCTGGAGCTCTTCGCCGCGGAAGGCCACCGGTTGCCGCAGCTGACCACCGTCAAGGTGCCTGAGGGGGTCGATTCGGCTGCGGTGCGCTCGTACCTGCTGAAGACCTACGGCGTGGAGATCGGCGGAGGCGTCGGACAGTATGCCGCGACCGTCTGGCGGATCGGCCTGATGGGCCCGAACGCGAACATGGATTCCGTGGCGCTGATCCTCGGCTCGCTCAAGGACGCCATCGCCAACAGCTGAGCCTGATCGGGTCCATGGGGCCGGGGTTGGACGGGGTCGGAACTACTTCTTGATCCTGGTCAACGCCGGCCCCTTGTGCATGGCGATGTGGTCGGTCTTGTCGCTGCGGATCTCGTATTGCGGATCCTCCGGGGAGCACCGGCGCATATGGCCCTTGTATTCGACGTCCTGCGTGTGTTTCTTGAGGATGATCCCACTGACGGGTCCGGCTTCCGAGTTCCAGCCAACGTGGTCGCCGGGGGAAAAGGTCGCTGACATCGGTGGCCTCCAACAGGGCTCGGGTACGGTCTTCGGGGATGAAGGCCCGAGCCTACCGGCAACGCCTAAGCGAGGGAACCGAGCCAGAATCCGCCGCCGGCCGCCGTCACGCAGAGCACCGCCATCCCCAGGCCATTGGCCAGTGAGGCCAGGTAGCGACGTTCCTGCAGCAGGCGCACGGATTCGAAACTGGCGGTGCTGAAGGTCGTATAACCGCCCAGGAACCCGGTGCCGGCGACCAGATAGGCCGGCTCGGGAACGATGAAGGACAGCGACAGTCCCAGCAGCAGGCCCAGCACCAACGAACCGGAGACGTTGATGAGCAGGGTGCCCACCGGGAAGGCCGCCGGGGTACGGAACTTGATGAAGCCGTCGACCAGGAGCCGGGTGCCGGCCCCCAGACCTCCGGCCAGCGAGAGCGCGATGAAAAGCAGCGGTGTCATGGCCTGGCCTCCCGGCGGGGGCGTCGCAGGCCGGCGGTCGCGATCCCGGCCCAGGTGGCGGCGGCCCCGATCAGTACGGTGGCGGCGATCAGGGCCAGGCCGGCCCCGGGACCACCCACCGGCCCCTGGCCGTTGAAGAGCAGCAGGGCATCGACGGCGAAGGCGCTATAGGTCGTGAACCCGCCACAGAATCCGGTGCCCAGCATCAGGCGCATGATCCGGCGGGGGCCCTCGTCGCTGCCGGCACGCAGCAGCGATTCCAGCAGCAGCCCCAGCAGGAAGGCGCCGATGATGTTGATCATCAAGATGGTGGTGGGGAGCCCGTTGATTCCCGGGACAGCCAGGGTGAGGCCTTCGCGGGCCGCGGTGCCGACCATCCCCCCGACGACGACCAGGCCCAGGTGACGCCAGTCCGGTGCCGAAGCACGGCTCATGGCCATACGCCCGAACTGCCACGCCGGTGGCTGCCCAGCAGGTGGGTGTCCACGATGCCCACGGCTTCCATGAGGGCGAACATGGTGGTCGGGCCCACGAAGGAGAAGCCCTTGGTGCGCAGTGCCTTGGACAGGGCCATGGATTCGGGCGAGGTGGTGGGGACCTCCTGCATCGTGGCCGGACGCGGGGTGGTCCGAGGCTGGAAGGACCAGATGAACCCGGCCAGTCCTTCCTCGTCGCGCAGTTTGATGGTCGCTGCCGCATTGCCGATGGTGGCCCGGATCTTGGCCCGGTTGCGCACGATGCCGGCATCGCCCAGCAGGCGTTCGACGTCGTCCTCGCCGAAAGCGGCCACCCGATCGGGATCGAATCCGGCGAAGGCGGCCCGGAAGTTCTCCCGCTTGCGCAGGATCGTCGCCCAGGACAAGCCGGATTGGAAGGCCTCCAGGCTGAGGCGTTCGAACAGGCCCTGTTCATCGCGGATCGGCAGACCCCATTCGGTGTCGTAGTACTGCCGCATCATCCCCTCGGTGGCCCAGACGGGGCGCAGCAGCCCGTCGGCACCCCGGATGAGTCCCGCGCCGGGAGCGGGCGTTTGCGGGTCGGTGACTGCCATGTGTTCGTCCTTTGGATTGCTTGGCGCCTCGAGGGCCACGGGCACCGGTGTACTGCGCCGGCGACGGGTTTCGTGGGCCCTTCCACAGGTTACCGCCCGTAACGCGGCGAGCCGGCCTCGACCCCTTGGACCCCGGGTACTTCCGGTAAACTAGCGGAAATGGCTTCCACCTTCGTACACGTCTGGCTCAAGCCCCTGGCGGTCAATATCGCCGGGTGGCTGCTTCTGGTGGTCGGAGTGCTGGCGTTGGTCCTGCCCGGCCCCGGGCTGTTGTGCATCGTGGCGGGACTGGCCGTGCTCTCCACCCGCTATTGGTGGGCCGAGAAGCTGATGCACCCGGTCAAGGCCAGGGCCTACCAATTGGCCGCCGAAAGCGTGAAGACCCGCTGGCGGATCTTCTGGAGCTCGACCGGGGCGAGCCTGTTGCTGGCCAGCGGCGTGGTGTGGGGGCTGCGCCCACCGGCCCCCGAGTGGTGGCGGTGGCCCGAGGACTGGTGGCTGATCGGCGGCTGGGGGACCGCCCTGTCGATCATGGCCTCCGGGGGTTTCGCCCTCGGGCTGATCATCTACACCCACCGCAGGTTCGGGTTGCCGATGAAGGCCCGCCGGATCGCCATGCACCGGCTGGCCCAGCGCCGGGGCCACCGTCCCGACCGGCGGAGGAGCGGCCGCAAGGAGCC
>NZ_JBQSWW010000020.1:0-63640 GCF_052377515.1 Arthrobacter sp. AOP36-C1-22
GATGGACGCCGAGGGCGTTGGGCCTTGTCGATCACGGAAGCCACCGGATAAACATCCAGAAGTTCCCTCGCCTGGGCACTGCGCAATAGTCTAGCAGCCTGCAAACACGGTTCGTTTCTGCTGGCACGAAACGCGAACTTCGTTCCACACCCGAGACCATCCGCTTGAACGAACACAAATAAAGAAAATGCCACCGCTGGGATAGGATCAGTCCGACCCTAAAACCACGCCCGTCCATGATCACGGCCTTTGGGGGACCATTCTTGTCCGAAACACGTGATCATTTGGACGGTAGAGAGCCCTCGGGGGGACTCAATTTTGGATAGCAACGACGCCGCTGGTGCTGAAGCCGGCCCGGATCTTCGCCAGTACTTCAACGTCATCCGTACTTATTGGCGTGGCATTGGGGCAATACTTCTGATCACCATCCTCTTGGCCTTCCTGTGGACGTTGACCCAACCGAAGATCTACCAGGCATCCTCTTCAGGACTCGTCGTCACCGCAGGCGCCGACAGCCTGAACACGGCTCTGGCGGGGGAAACACTGGCCAAATCCAAGGCGGCGAGCTACCAGAGCATCGCCAAGAGCCGCAGCGTCGCTGCCAAGGTGAAGAAGGAACTTGGCCTGGCCGAGTCACCCGATGATTTGCTCGAACAAATCTCCGTTGACGTTCCCGCCGAAACCTCTGAGATCCGCATCAGCGCGAAGTCCGGCGCCCCGGAGGCCACACGTGACCTCGCCAATTCCTGGGTAGAGGCTCTTGCGGCCGAAATCACCAGCATCGAACCGGCCGCGGAATCCGACGAAGGGGCCGGCGAAGCGCCTATCAAGCTCGCCCCCCTGGGGCGCGCCGCCTTGCCGACGGCCCCGGTCTCCCCGAACACGAAGCTCGCCCTCGCGTTGGGCGGCGTCGTCGGCTTAGCGCTCGGCTTGGGCTATGCTCTCCTGCGCGGACACCTGGACCGGCGCATTCGATCCAGCGAAGCCGTGGAGCAGCTGGGGTTGAACGTCGCGGGCACCATCCCCCAGGATCGGCGGTTGACCGAGAAACGCATGATCGTCGAAACCGGCGTCGTAGACCATGGCGATCGCGAGTCTCACGCCTTCTCGGAATCCCTACGCGAACTGCGCACGAACCTGTCCTACATGGACGTAGACAACCCCCCACGCACTATTGTCGTCACCTCATCGGTCCCCGGCGAGGGTAAATCCTCCATTGCGGCGAACCTCGCTGTAGCCGTGGCCGCCACTGGCCGCGAAGTAGTGATCATCGATGGAGACCTCCGTCGCCCGGTCGTCACCGAGGTCTTCGGCCTACCGGACGGAGCCGGACTCACCGACGTCCTCAGCGGCATGGCCGACCTCGAGGATGTACTCCAGCCCTATGGGCCGATTCCGAATCTCTCGGTTCTCGCTGCCGGACGCATCCCTCCGAATCCATCCGAACTACTCGGATCCCGGTCCATGAAGAACCTCCTGCGTGATCTGGCACGTGACCGTGTCGTTATCATCGATGCCCCACCGCTACTGCCCGTCACCGACGCGGCCATCCTGACGAAATCCGCCGATGGTGCGCTAGTGACCGTGAAGGCTGGTTCGACCACTGTCGATGAACTCCAAAAGGCAATAGACAACCTCCGTAAGGTCGAGGGCCGTGTTCTCGGCGCAATCCTGAACCAAGTGCCAACCAAGGGCGCCCAGGCCGGCCAGTACGGCTACTACGGCTACTACGGAAAGTACTATTACTCCAGTGCCGAAGACGGCAAAAATAACCGGCGTAAGGCCTCCCCAACGCCCACGCAGCCGCCTATGGAACCCGTGGAATCCGGACGCGCCCAGCCCTCCCGTGCACCCCGAGCTACCCGCGAGGTCGTCTCCGACGCCAGTGCGCCAGACAACGGAACGGCTGAGGACCAGACGTCGCTCATCCCCAAGTTCCTAGACGACGATTATGACGTGGTTAACTCCGAGCCGGCACAGCGCGACCCGAACCTTGCCTTCGAGGAACTCGTTGCCCCGAGGACGGAAAAGCGACAAGCACGCCGCCGGCTGTAGTCGAGACGCGAAGGCTTCCTCTGGGACCTCTGCCCAGTTGGGGCACGTGTGGTGCCCATGTCGGTCAAACGATGGTCACTCAGGCAATCATGGCGGCTTCGAAATCGACTATTCCTTGCAACGCCGGCAGCAATTCGTCCGTCATCTGCTGGTACACGGCTGTGCTCTCCCGGTAAGGATCGATCACATCGTTTCCTCCCGGAACCAACTCCCGAGCCTCATACCGGTGCCGGGCAGCGACCTTGGGCAGCTCGTTCCACCGGGCCCGGACCTCTTCGAGTCCGCCCCCTCGGTGCAGATCGGATCCTGCCGCAGCGATGACCTCGAGCACACGAGCGAACTCTCGCACGGTATAGGCACGCTTGAGCATCCGCGGGCTCATCGACACGACGGCGCTTCGATGCCCTTCCGTCAGGGCCAACACGAAGTCCGCATCTTTCAGGTGCGCCTCGGTCAGCTGTCGGGCGAGGAACCCCCCGGCCGATCCGCCGGCCCGTTTCAACGACTCTGCTGCACGTTGATCCATTGGTTGTCCGACGAGAGCGCCGGTGCCGGCACTGGTGATTTGAAATGCACCTGGCGCCAACTGCTCTAGTTCTCGTTGCAGATAGCGCTCCACGAAGGGCGAACGACAAATGTTTCCGGTGCATACAGCAAGAATTTTGACCACGCCCCCACCTTACCGTTCGCCGGGTTGGCACCGGCATCGCGCCGCCCCGGGTTCCGCTATGGGCTCGGTGGACGTGACGACGCCCGGCAGATTGACCCTGGGATCCATCTGCCGGGCGTTATTGACTAGGCGTTATTGACTAGGCGTTACCGTCGAAGAGGCTCGTGACCGATCCGTCCTCGAAGACCTCCTTGATCGCGCGGGCGATCAGCGGGGCAATCGACAGGACAGTGAGCTGCTGGAAACGCTTCGAATTCGGGATCGGCAGAGTATTGGTCACCACGATCTCGCGGGCACCCGATTCGGAGAGCCGCTGAGCGGCCGGATCGGAAAGCACAGCGTGCGTGGCGGCGATGATGACATCCTTGGCGCCGGCGTCCATCAGCACGCGCACCGCCCCCGAAATCGTGCCACCGGTATCGATCATGTCGTCGATGAGTACGCACGTACGGCCCTTGACCTGTCCCACAACGGTCTTGGAAACCGCTTGGTTCGGAACCGTCAGGTCACGTGACTTGTGCACGAATGCCAGCGGGGCCCCGCCCAGGCGTTCGGCCCACTGCTCGGCAACGCGGACGCGTCCGGTATCCGGGGAGACGACGGTGACGTTGTCGACCTCGACGCGTCCACGGATGTAATCGGCCAGCAACGGGATGGCGAAGAGGTGGTCGACCGGTCCGTCGAAGAAACCCTGGATCTGCGCGGTGTGCAGATCCACGCTCATCACGCGGTCCGCACCGGCAGTCCGGTAGAGATCGGCGACCAGACGGGCCGAGATCGGCTCGCGACCACGACCCTTCTTGTCTTGGCGCGCGTAGGGGTAGAACGGCGAGACCACGGTGATGCGGCGGGCCGAGGCGCGCTTCATCGAATCAATCATGATCAGTTGTTCCATCAACCAGTTGTTCAGCGGTGCCGGGTGGGCCTGGATGATGAAGACGTCCTTGCCGCGCACGCTCTCGCCGGAGCGGACGTAGATCTCGCCATTGGCGAAGTCATAGGCGGATAAGGGCAGCAGCTCGGTATCCAGGGCCGAAGCAATCTCCTCGGCCAGCTCCGGGTGTGCACGGCCGGAGGCCAACACCAGCTTGTTGTCGACGTTGTGGCGCAGTTCGCTCATGTGTTCACTTTCTCACTCGGGAGGGTTTCGTGCTGTCTGTTGGAGGGTCGGTGAAACGGCCCGGCGGACCGGGACTGGTGGGTGTTAGTCGGTGGCGGGAAGTTTGGCGGCATCGTCGTTGCGTCCGGCCTGGGCCGCGGCTTCGGCTGCCGCGCTACCGGGACGCTTGGCCTCGGTCCAGCCTTCCTTATTCTGCTGCGGGGCCACGGACAGGGCCAAGGCCCCGGCCGGAACGTCTTTGCGCACGATGGCCCCGGCGCCAGTGTAGGCGCCGTCGCCGATGGTGACGGGGGCGATGAACACGGTGTTGGAGCTGGTGCGTACATGCGAGCCGATCAGAGTGCGGTGCTTGTTGACGCCATCGTAGTTGGCGGTGATGTTGCCGCAACCAATGTTGCTGTATTCGCCGATGTCCGCGTCGCCGGCATAGCCCAGATGGGAGAGCTTGGAACCACGCCCGACCGTGACGTTCTTCGTCTCATAGAAGGCGCCGATCTTGCCGGCTTCGCCGAGGTTCGTACCCGGGCGCACATAGGTGAAGGGGCCCACGGAAGCGCCAGCGGCGATGAGCGAGGACGTCACGTCGCTGCGCTTGACGACGGCGTTCTGGCCCACTTGGGTGTCGGTCAGCGTGGAGTCCGGACCGATCACACTCCCGGTGCCGATCGCGGTGGAACCGTGCAGCTGGGTGCCTGGCTTGATGGTGACGTCCGGGGACAGCGCGACTGAGGCGTCGACCCAAGTGGTTTGCGGATCGATGACCGTGACTCCTGCACGCATCCACTTCTCGAGGATGCGACGGTTCATTTCCTTCCCCAAGGAGGAGAGCTGGGCGCGATCGTTGACGCCTTCGACCTGCCACTGGTCGGAGGTGACCATGGCGGCAACGCGTCCGCCGTCGTTGCGTGCGATGCCCAACACATCGGTCAGGTACATCTCGCCTTGGGCGTTGTCGGTGGTGACGCTGGCCAGCGCATTTCGAAGGACCTCCGCGTCGAAGGCGTAGATACCGGAGTTAATCTCGTTGATGGCCCGCTGCTCCGCGGTGGCGTCCTTGTGTTCGACGATCCCCTCGACGGTCCCGTCGGTGGAACGAACGATGCGGCCATAACCGGTGGCATCTGTAAGTTCAGCGGTCAAGACCGTGACGGCATTGTGCTCGGTCTCATGCGCCGCGACGAGGCCGCCGATGAGTTCGGTGGTCAGCAGGGGTACGTCGCCGTAGGTCACCACCACCGTTCCCGTCAGGTCGCCGGGCAGCTGGTCGAGGCCGACCTGTACGGCCCGGCCCGTTCCCGGGATCTCATCCTGGTCGGCGATGATGATGGACGGGTCGATGTCGAGCAGGTGATTGACGACGATTTCGCGCTCAAAGCGGACGACAGCGACCAGGCGCTCAGGCTGCAGACCCTGGGCTGCGGCGATCGCGTGTCCGACGAGGGAACGGCCGGCAATCTCATGCAGGATCTTCGGTTTCGCGGATTTCATTCGGGTGCCGGCCCCTGCTGCGAGGACGATGACAGCGGCCGGTGTATTGGCTTCCACGCTCAAGTTCTGAACTCCCTGCGATGTTGGCGTTTGGGGCCCGGAACCCGGGCCAACCCAGTCTACCGCTTCGTATTGCTGGCTGGATTCGCACGGACCACCCATGAGCCGTTGCATCGAGAGCAGCACCATGCACGCCGGGGACGGGGTTCCGCCCATAGGATTCGAACCTATACTCCACAGCTCCAAAGGCTGGGGTGCTGCCATTACACCAGGGCGGATCATGTCCCGCAGGGGGAACACGGTTAACTATTCTGCCACAAACCGGCGTAACTACTGTCCGGCAGCCTCGGCTGCTTCCAACCAGGCCTCTTCGAGTGCCTCGTGCTCGGACTGAAGCTCCTTGAGCTCGGCATTCAGCGCTGACAGGCCATCGACGTCCATCCCCTCGGAAGCCGTCGCCATCTTCGTGTGGAGGCGTTCCTCCTGGGCCGAGAGTTTGGCCAGCTTCCTGTCGATGCGGTTGATTTCCTTGCGCGCCTCACGTTTATCTGCCTCGCTGGCCTCTCCCCTGGATGCTGCCGCACCGTTTCCCGCAGCCTCCGGGGCTGCCGGTCCGGTGGTGGCTCCGCCGGTCCCGGCCCCGGCACGCAACTGCAGGTACTGTTCGACGCCGCCGGGAAGATCGCGGATTTGTCCGTCGCCCAGCAGCGCCACCTGGTGGTCGGTCACGCGCTCGAGCAGGTAGCGGTCGTGGCTGACGACCACGAGGGTTCCGGGCCAGGAATCCAGCAGGTCCTCGACGGCGGCGAGCGTATCGGTGTCCAGGTCGTTGGTCGGTTCGTCGAGCATCAGCACATTGGGTTCGCCGACCAACAGCCTCAGTAGTTGGAGTCGCCGTCGTTCACCACCTGAGAGGTCCCGGACCGGGGTCCACTGCTTTTCCTGGGTGAATCCGAGCTGCTCGATCAGCTGTCCGGCAGAGACTTCCCTGCCTCCGACGCTAAAGACGTTCTTCTCGTCCTGGATGACCTCGATAACGCGTCGGTCCGAAAGTTCATCGAGCTCGGTGACTTCCTGGGTCAGCATGGCCGTCTGGACGGTCTTGCCGCGTTTGATCCGCCCCTCGTTGGGTTCGACCTGGCCATTGAGCAGACGCAGCAGCGTTGATTTGCCCGACCCATTGACCCCGACGATCCCCAGCCGCTCCCCGGGCGCCAAGCGCAGGGTGACGTTCTTGAACAGGGGGGCACCGCCGTCGTACGCGAGGGAGACATGCTCCAGATCCAGCACGTCCTTGCCCTGGCGAGCCGTGGCCATTTTCGACAGAGCGACGGTGTCACGCGGTTGCGGAACGTCGGCGATGATGTCGTTGGCCGCGTCGATCCTGAACTTCGGCTTCGCCGTACGTGCCGGGGCGCCCCGTCGCAGCCAGGCCAATTCCTTCTTGACCAGTTGCTGGCGCTTGCCTTCCGTGACCGCCTCCGACCTGTCGCGTTCGGCACGGGCGAGCACATAGGCGGCATATCCGCCGTCGAACGCCTCCACGATCCCGTCGTGGACCTCCCAGGTGCGCGTGCTGATCTCGTCGAGGAACCAACGGTCGTGGGTGATCACCAGTAGTGCCCCTTGGTTGGCACGCCAGCGACGCTTCAGATGGTCGGCCAGCCAGGCGACGCCTTCGACGTCGAGATGGTTGGTGGGTTCATCGAGCATGATGACGTCATCGTCGCCGATGAGCAGCTTCGCCAGGGCGACGCGACGGCGCTGTCCGCCGGAAAGGTCCGAGACCCGTGCATTCCAGTCGACCTCTCCGACCAGGCCGCCCATGATTTCGCGGATCTTCGGGTTCGAGGCCCATTCGTAGGCGGCGGCGTCACCGACGATGGCCTGGCCGACTTCGAGGTCGCCATCCAGGACATCCTGCTGGTCGAGGTACCCGACCTGGACGTCGCTGCGCTTGGTCACCCGCCCGGAATCGGGGTCCTGGCGGCGGGCCAGCAGGCGCATGAGCGTTGATTTGCCGTCACCATTGCGACCGACCATGCCGATGCGGTCGCCTTGTTCCAAGCCGAGGGTGACCTCGTCCAGGATGGTGCGGGTGGCGAAGGCGACGGAGACGTTCTCCGCGCCGAGCAGATGTGCCAAAGTATTATGTTCCTTCGTCGGTGGTGTTCAGAGGTAGCCGGTGGCCCCTGTGGTGGGCCCGGTGCGTCGGCGTCAGATGATCTGGGCTCCGTGGACCGGTCCGTGCACAGTGTGCGTGTCGATTCCTGCTTCGTCGATCAGCACGGTGGCCAGTTCGCCGGCATGTGAGGGGTCCTCGGCGAGCAGCGCGATCGTGGGTCCGGATCCGGAGACCAGGGCCGTCAGGGCCCCGGCATTGCGGCCCATCTCCAGCACCGCCGTCAGCTCGGGCGCCAGCTGGACCGCGGCGCTGGTGAGGTCGTTGCCCAACAGGCCGGGCAACAACACCAGGTCGTGGCCCACGAGTGCCTGGACCACTTGTGGATCCACGGCCCGGGGTTCCTCGATGGCCTCGTCCCCGCGCAGGATATCCAGTTGTTGGTACACCGCCGGGGTGGACAATCCGTAGCTGGCCAGCGCCAGGACCCAGTCGGTGCGGTTGCGCAACAACAGGGGCGAGAGTTCATCGCCGACGCCGAGTCCGACGGCGGCACCGCCGGAGAGCGCGAAGGGCACGTCGGCACCGAGCCGGGCGCCCAGCCGTCCGAGTTCCTCACGGGTCAGGCCGGTTCCCCACAGACCGTTGCAGGCCACCAGTGCCGCCGCGGCATCGGCCGATCCCCCGCCCATGCCACCGGCAATCGGGACCCGCTTGGTGATCTCGAGGTTGACTCCTGCCTCATGACCGGTGTGTTCGGCCAGCAGGCGGGCGGCCCGGACGACGAGGTTGTCCTCGCCCAGCGGGAAGGACTCGGGGTCCTCGACAGCGGTGGAGGCCTCGTTGAGCGCCACGGTGATCCGCCCGTCCGTCCGTGCCGTGGCGGCCACATCCTCGAAGAGGGAGACGGCCAGATACAGGCTGGCGACCGAGTGGTAGCCGTCCTCCCGGGGGGCGCCGACCCGGAAGTAGATGTTGATCTTCCCGGGGGCGCGGGCCACGACGGTCTGGTTCATGCCCCGACCCCGTTGTCCTGTCCGGCCAGGTTCCGTGCTTCGGCGATGCGCGCGAAATCCTCGATGACCAGCCGCTCCCCGCGGGCCTGCGGGTCCACGCCTGCGGCACGGAGCGCCCGTTCTGCGGCGTCGGCGCCCCCGGCCCAACCAGCCAGTGCGGCACGCAGGGTCTTACGACGTTGGGCGAAGGCCGCGTCGATGGCATCGAACACCTCGGAACGGCTGGCCGTGGTCCGTGGTGGTTCATGGCGTTCGAAGGAGACCAGTCCCGACTGGATCTTCGGGGCCGGCCAGAAGACGTTCATCCCGATGACTCCAGCCTTGCGCATCCTGCCGTACCAGGCGGCCTTGAGGCTGGGGATGCCGTAGGTCTTGTTCCCGGGACCGGCGCAGAGCCGATCGGCCACTTCGTCCTGGACCATGACCAGTCCGTGCCGCAGGCTCGGGAAGTGTTCGAGCAGGTGCAGGACCACGGGAACGGCCACGTTATAGGGCAGGTTGGCGACCAGGGACGTGGGCGCGTGCGGCAGCTCGGTGACCCGCATCGCGTCCCCGAGGACGACGTCGAGGTTCGACGCCAGGGAGGGGCGGAATTCGGCGACGGTTTGGGGCAGGCGTTGGGACAGTTTGGGATCGATCTCCACGGCGACGACCCGTTGGGCGGCATCCAGCAGACCCAGGGTGAGCGAACCGAGTCCGGGGCCGACCTCAAGAACGGTTTCCTCCGGGTCGATCCGGGCTGTGGCGACGATGCGTCGGATGGTGTTGCCGTCGATGACGAAGTTCTGGCCCAGCGTCTTGGTCGGACGGACCTCCAACTCCGCGGCCAGCCGGCGGATCTCGGTGGCTCCGAGTAGTCGCGGTGTCTCCGGATCCCGCCGTGGGGTCTGCTCGGGGTCCGGCCCGGAGGCGGAGTGGGGGGTCTGGGAGTCGTCAGTCACGGGTTCAATCCTAGTAGAGGTCGGAGGGCCTGCGGTTTCGTCTCCACACCCATTCCGGAAAGCACTGAAGGGCCCCGCAGTGCGGGGCCCTTCAGCAACGTTCGATCCGTGGCGGATCAGCTGCTGGATCTAGCGCAGGCCGAGCTTGGAGGAGCAGGCAGGCCAGTGGCCCCAGCCACCGTTGGCGCGCAGCTTCTCAGCCACGGCGACCTGCTGGGACGGGGTGGCCTGGTGCGGCAGGGCAGCGTACTTGCCGCCGCCGGCGCCGATCCAGCTGTTGCGGTTGAACTGCAGGCCACCGTAGTAGCCGTTGCCGGTGTTGATCGACCAGTTCCCGCCGGACTCGCACTTGGCCAGTGCCTTCCAGTTGGCGGAAACCCCGCCGGACGAGGCTGTGGTTCCGCCCGTGGAAGCCTTCTTGACTGGCTTGTCTTCCTTCTTATCCGGCTTGTCGTCCTTCTTCGCCGGTTCGGCCTTCTTCTCCGGCTCTTCCTTCTTCTCGGGCTTCTTGGTGCCCAGGGCGACTTCGGCGTCCACCGGCTTGGTGGTGACCTTGTTGCTGGTCAGTTTGCGGGATTCTTCCTTGCCATCACGGGTGGTGACGGTATAGGTCAGGGTCCGCTCGCCATCCTTGCCGGCGGTGACGGTCTTGGTCTTGCCGAGGGCGAGATCGCCGTCCTTGTTCTTCTCCACGCCGTGGGCCACGGTCCGGGTGTCGGTATCGGTCGTGGTCTTCACCCGAACGAGCTTCACCTTCAGACCGTCCTTGAGTTCGGTGGCTGCGGCAACCGAGAGTTCGTCGTCGGCCCCGATCTTCACGCCTTCGCTCTTCAGTGCGTCACCGACCGTGCCCTCGGTGGTCTTGATGCTGCGGGTCTTGCCGTCGGCGTTCAGCTTGAGGGTCTTCACCGTGCTGATCTGCAACGGGGTGCTCAGCGAGGCGAGCTCGAGCTGGGGTCCGTTGGAGACATCGGCGGCATCACCGACATTGAGCTGGTCGAGCACATCGGCGACGGTCAGGCCGGTGGTATGCACCACGCGGTCCACCCCGTCGATGGACACATCCACTGATTTGTTCCGGTTCACCGTGATGGCATCACCATCGGCTACGGCGGTATCGACACCCGGAGAGACCTCGTCATCGGCGTCGATATTGATGTCGGCGGAGGACAGCATCTCGCCGACGGTTCCAGCGTAGGCCTGGACGCTCTGGGTCTCGCCGTCGACGGTCACGGCAACCGTCTTATTGGCTCCGACGAAGGAGACGAGGCCGAGGATCAACGCGGTCAAGGCAACCGCCTGGGCGCCGGTTTTGACCCAGCGGTTCTTGAAGGCTTTCTGCACGGATTTCCAGTCTTTGTGTTCTTCCGGGCACGGGGAGAGCGCCGGGACGGGTTGTCCCTTGGAGTTGATCCAAGGGGCAGCCCCGGGCTGCCTTACAGTGGTTCACGCACCGGCAGGAACCGGTTGGGCGTACGAACGGAACGTCCAAACGATCATCATTGCTGGTGCTTGAGCCCCGAAGACCTTCCCCGATCCCGGCTACTCTGTTGACTACCGTAACCGGTTCGTTATCTTGTGACAACCTCGACGTCATCGAACAGCGGAATCCTGCGGATTTCCGGGCTTTTTCCCGCTTCCACTTCGTGATCAATCCCGTTCGGCGGTGACCGGCTCGTGACTTATGCCGTCGCCCTCAAGTCACGGCTAAAAGCTGCCGTATGCCGCCGCCGTGTTCCGTGCGATCCTGTCGCAGAGTCCATCGACGTCGGTCTGTAGGGTCTCCGCCATGGAACGCACGGTGTAGGGGATCAGGTAGCTGGCATTGGGTCGACCGCGAAAGGGGTGCGGGGTCAGGAACGGGGCATCGGTTTCCACCAAGACCAATGCGGGGTCGGCGATCGCCAGGGCCTCGCGCAGGTCGCGGGAGTTCTTGAAGGTCACGGTCCCCGAAAAGGACATGTACCAGCCGTGCGCGTTGCAGATCCGCGCTAGCTCGGCATCACCGGAGAAGCAGTGGAAGACGACGGTGTCGGGGATCGGGACCTGCCCCAGGATCTCCACGATGTCCGCATGCGCCTCCCGGTCATGGATCTGTACGGCCTGGTCATGACGGACGGCCATCTCCAGGTGGGCCCTGAAGGATTCCTGCTGCGCCGGACGTCCCTCCTGCCCGGTACGGAAGTAATCCAACCCGGTCTCCCCCACGGCCCGCACCCGCGGGTCCCCGGCCAGCCGGTCGATCTCGGCGAGCGCGGCCTCCAGTTCCCCGCGCTCGGCCAGCCGGGACGCGTCATTAGGGTGGATGGCCACGGCCGCCAGCACGCGGGGGTCGGCATGGGCTGCTTCGACCGCGAAGCGGGAGGACTCGACGTCGCAACCGACCTGGATGATCCCGGAGACCCCGACAGCGTTGGCTGTATCGAGCGCCTGGGCCACCGCGACCGTCACCTCGCCGTCACCGAAGTCCAGATGGGTGTGGTTGTCCACCACGGGAAAGGCCAGCGGTTCGGGAGCCGGCGGGTAGGAGTCATCGCGTTTGCTGCCGTTGGCGGCCTTCGAGTCGCGACGGGAACCGCCAGCCGACTCCCGGGCCGCCGGGTCCTCCCCGCTGGCGCGGTAGGCCGGTGGGGTGTCTCCGGGCAGGACGACGCCGTCGTCGCTCCCTGTCTCGGCTGGGGAGACATCCGGTCGAGGGGAAGGGCACATGGAGGGACTCCTGAAACGGGGACTGAATTTTTCGGCGGGCGGGCCGGACATCTAGGCTACCGCCGCAAACGAACCCTCAGGGGGCTGCCGGAACCCGGATCCACTCCTCGTGAGCCGCGTCACTCTTTTGATGGGTAGGCTGAAGGGGCACGGACCCCATCACGGACCAGAACACAGGGAGTAGACGCAGTGTCGACAACCACGGAACTCCCGTTGCCCTCCTCGGAGGAATTCGGCGTCGTCACGAGCCGCATCCTGAAGGCCATCGGCACGGTGATCGACGGGAAACCGGAGGTCGCCCGAACGGCGTTGCGCGTGCTGCTGGCCCAGGGGCACCTGCTGCTGGAGGATGTTCCCGGTGTCGGCAAGACCCTGCTGGCCAAGACCCTGGCACGTTCCGTGGCTGCCACGGTGAACCGCATCCAGTTCACCCCTGACCTGCTGCCTTCCGACGTCACCGGTGTCTCCATCTACAACCAGGACTCCCACGGATTCGAATTCCGCAGGGGTCCGGTCTTCGCTAACCTCCTCATCGGGGACGAAATCAACCGCGCGTCGGCCAAAACGCAGTCAGCACTACTGGAATGCATGGAGGAACACCAGGTCACCGTAGACGGGACGACCTACCCACTGGCCGCCCCCTTCATGGTCATCGCAACGCAGAACCCGATTGAGCTCGAGGGCACGTTCCCGCTACCCGAAGCCCAACGCGACCGGTTCATGGCCCGGGTATCCATGGGGTACCCGGATACGGAGGCCGAATTGTCCATGTTGCGGAACCACCAGTCCGATTCGCCCCTGCAACGGGTCAGCCCCGTCGTGGACACAGCCACCTTGCTTTCGCTGATCGACATCGTCAAGGCTGTCCATGTAGCGGACGCCGTGCAGGAATACATCGTGGCACTGGGGCAGGCGACCCGCACCCACCCGGATATCCGCCTCGGGGCCAGCCCGCGGGCCCTGCTCCAGCTCCTGCGTGCTTCCAAGGCCGAGGCGGCACTGAACGGCCGAGACTTCGTGCTGCCCGACGACGTCGTGGCCAACTGCCCCTCGGTGCTCGGGCACCGGCTCGTGCTCCATCGCAAGGCGGAGATCGGCGGGACCACCGTGCAGGACCTCGTCGAATCGCTGCTGGCACAGGTCCCTGTCCGGACCGCAGCGCGCAGCTGAGCCGGACGGCACATGGTGGACAGCGGAACCGGGCTCGGGCGCACAGGCCGTGAACCGTTGCGGGTCCGCCTGCGGCTCTGGTTCCTCACACCCCGCGGCTGGGCCCTCTTCGTCTGTGGTGCCGTGGCCCTGCTCCTGGCCTGGTTCCTGGGCCGGCGCGAACTGGTCAACATCTCGATCTTCCTGCTGACCGTCCCGCTGCTCTCGGCAGCTGCCGTCGCCCTGGGGCGCACGCGGTTGAAGGTCCGCCGCAGCTTCGGCCCCGACCCGGTCACCACCGGCGCCTCCACCACGGTGACATTGTCACTGGGCCACGCCTCTCCCTTGCCCGCGGGGACGGCCATGAACGAACACCTCCCACAGGGCTTCGGCAACACGCCGACGTTCTCCGCCGACGATCCCGGCCAGGCAGCGGCAGCAGAGAAGACCACCGCCTACCGCTATCGGCTGCGGCCCACCCATCGGGGTGTCTACGCGATCGGTCCGCTACGCGTGCAGCTCTCGGATCCCTTCGGACTGGCCATGCGGCCCATCGCCGTGGACCGCCCCACACCGCTGACCGTGGTGCCCCCGGTGCTCCCCCTGCCCGTCACCGGGGTCCTGGGCAGCACGGGCACCCGTGGAACGGCCACCTCACATCACCAGGCCACCCCCGAGAACGACGACGTCATGACTCGTGAATACCGTGATGGCGATTCGCTGCGGCGGGTGCATTGGCCGGCGACCGCCCGGCACAACACGTTGATGGTCCGTCAGGAACAATTTCAACGCACCCCCCGCGCCACGCTCGTCGTGGACACCGAGCCGCTTCCCTACCAGGGCAGCTACGTCGGTTCCGATGCCCCGACCCCGATCCCGAACTTCCAGGACGCACCCGGAACCACGACCCCCTGCTTCGACTGGAACATCGGGGCGGTGATCTCCATGGGAGCGCATCTGGCCGAGCAGGGCTACGACCTCGAGGTCCTCGACGAGACCGGCCGCCCTCTCACCGACGCGGTGCCGGGGGCCCCCGGTCCCGGGACCGGGCTGTTCACCGGCCCCCACGCTGCCGAGGATCTCCAGCTTTCCTTGGCGTCAGTGGGTTTGAGGCCGGCACCACCCCGCGGCCAGAAAACAGCGGCTGACTCCCGGGACTTCTCCCCCCGCGGCGGGAACAACCCCCTGCTGCTGTTGACCGGCGCCCCCACCGGTGAACGGGCCGAGGCCTGGGTGCAACGGATCGGTACCCACCGAAGTGTCATGGTGTTCCTGGTCGCCAGTCGCCCCGGTGCCACCTGGGCCGGCACGCGGGTCTTTCGTACCGCAGGCTGGACGGCAGTACCCGTCGACGCGAAGACCCCGCTGGCCGATGCTTGGCTGGAACTGGCCGTCCGGGAACGGCGCACCGGCGCCCGGGGGCGGGCATGAGCGCCCCGCCCGACACCGCCCGGGCACCAACCCGGCAGAAACCATCGCGGCGGCGGAACCGTGGAACCCAGTGGCTGCTCTTCGCGGCCCTGCTCTTTGCCGTCCTGGCCCCGGTCAGCGGACTCTGGGGGGTCATCGACGGTCGCCTGTGGTTCGATAATGCGACCGTCACCGTCGCCGGAACCCTCGCCACCGGAACCGTGATCCGGGTCCGGGGCCATTCCTATTGGCTGACCTTCACCGCTTCGCTGGCCGGGCTGATCGCCATGCTCACCCTGCAGTTCCTGCCCTCCACCGCCGTACTCGGGGTGATCCCCACCGCCGAAAGCGTGCGCCGGGCCCTGGACTTCTATCCAGAGGCCAGGGACGCCGTCCTGGTCCAGGCCCAGCCCGTATTGTCCGAGGACCCCATCATCTTCTTCACCTGTCTGGCCGCAGGGCTGACGGCCCTGATGGTGCACCTGGCGGTCGTGGGCCTACGGGTCCCGGCACTGAGCGCTGTGCCGCTGTCGGTCTTCCTGGTCACCGCCTCCCTGGTCAAAACCGATGGGGCTGGCCTGCTGCATGTGGGCCTGACCGCCATCGGCTACCTTCTGGTGCTTGCCGGCGCCCGCCTGGAGCGCCGCGCCACCGCCCCCGGGGCTGCGCTACGCACCGGTGTGCTGCGTCAGGGCGCCCTCATCGCCGTCGGTGCGCTTGCCCTGATGCTCGTGGTGCCCCTTGCCCTACCCGGTTTCTCCCAGGGGCTCATGCCACAGGGCCAGCGGCTCTACCTTTTCGGCAAGCCCAGCGGGGTGAACCCGGTGCTGAACCTGGGGGCGAACCTGCGTGACCGCCTGGGCGTGACCACCTTGACCTATTACACGGACTCCCCCGACCCGCTCTACCTGCGCACCTCGGTCATCTCCGATCTGGGGGCCAAACGGTGGGAGCCTTCGGATATCGAGGTTCCGCGGGATCACAGCACCGGCAACCTCGCCCCCTGGCCCGACGGCGACGTTCCACAGACCGTGCCGAACACCAGGACGGTACACACCCGGGTGGTGACGGGAAACTACCAGAGCCCTTGGCTGCCGATGCCCCGCGAGGCGGCCTCGGTGACCGGGCTGGCCCAGGAGTGGGGGTATAACGGCGAAACCGACACCATGTTCGCCCAGACCGAGACCACGAGCAGGAAGCTGGACTACACGGTCACCTCGCAGGTGCCGGTGATCGACGCCGCCGCATTGGAGGCCAGCTCCGCCCTCCTGGCCAAGGACCCGGGGTTCGGTGCCGACCAGCTGCCCGAAACCTATACCCGGCTTCCCGACGACCTGCCGAGGATCATCCCCGAGACCGCCCGCCGGATCACCAAGGAGGCGAAGGCCACCACCGCCTACGACGAGGCCGTGGCACTGCAGGAGGAACTGCGCAGCGTTGACTACACCTATTCGGAGCAGACACCGCTGGAACAGGGGTACGACGGCAACGGGATCAGCGTCGTGGCGGCGTTCCTAGAGAAGAAGAGTGGATACTGCACCCACTATTCCTCGGCCATGGCGCTGATGGCCCGCTCGTTGGGCGTTCCCAGCCGGGTCGTGGTCGGCTACGCGCCCGGCCAAAGCAGCGGGGCACAAGCCCTGGGCTCGGATGGAAAGCAGTGGACCGGCTACGAACTGAGCCCCCGCAGCGCCCACGCTTGGCCCGAACTCTTCTTCCCCGACCTCGGTTGGGTCCCCTTCGAACCCACCCCCGGCCGCGGGACCACCCCGTCCTACGCCACCGACAGCCCGGACGGCGGGCCCGCCCCCTCACAGGCACCGGATACCGATCCCACGCGTGGCAGGACCATCCCCGACGCGAATCCAAACGCCGAACCCTCGACCCCACCAGCGGCCGGATCTCAGGGATCCGGGAACGACGACGGGGCTTCCGCAACGATGCCGGCGCTGCTGGCCCTGGTGGCGCTGCTGGGGCTCTTTGGTCCTTTCGGGATCCGTCGTTGGCAACGGGCCCGCCGGATCCGCCGCATCCACCGGGCCACCAACTGGCGCGATGCCGTGGCCAGCGCCTGGGAAGAACTACTGGCCCTGGGCCGGGACTATGGACACGCCCAGCGCCCCCAGGAAACCGACGCCGAGTATGCCGCACGGCTACAAGAGCATCTGCCCGATGCGGCCCCGGAGGTGCAACGGCTCCGTGAAGCCTTCGAACGGGCGAGCTTCTCCCTAGACGCGCAGCCGCACCGCCAGTTGGTTCCGCGCGGCCCGGCCAGCGGCATCCATCGCCCCCAAGCCAGCCGGGAGCTGGCCCTGGATCAGGCGCTGAGCGGTGCCCTGACCGACATCGAGCAGGCGTTCTCCGATGCGGCCAGCCCCGGACGCCAATTCCTGGCCCGGGCCTGGCCCGCCTCGCTGGCCTCGCGCGTTAGGTCCTGAAGCGGGAGGCGCTTAAATGAGGTTCTCTTTTGGTGCCCGACCTCAGAAGCAGAAATCACAAAAGGCCCGGCGTATGGGGTTAGTGAGCAAGCTGAACTGTCACAGCCGAGCACCAGCAGCTGTCATGTTGTTAGGTAACAACAACTCCAATTCATCTCTAAGGCTCCTAAGCTGCGCTTGTTCCGAGACTCGCATCCCCGCAGCTTGATTGAGCATGCTTTCACCGAGCGGAGACCAAAGAAGGGAAAGGAACGAAAATCGAGGGCAAGGGTTCGAAAACTTGACTCTCCTCAGCCATAGCCAACGCGCGATATCCAAGCCCCAACTGAGCATCCACATGAAAACAATCAGTATGGCATACGGGAAACCTTGGGCGTTGTTATCAGCATCATTCGACCCATCGAAGCTTGAGCCATCAAGAAATGTCGCGATGAAAATAATCAGAATAGTGGCGCCTGTCAGCATCAACGCAAAGATATAAAACCCGTATCCACGCGAAGTTCCAGTCACATAGCGTCGGAGAAACGAGGTGTTTCTTCGACGATCAATCTCCGCCTGAACTCCGAAGATCGCTAAAAAGATACTGCCGATCGATAAAACGACCGAAAGACCGCAGGCAACTACCAACTTAAATATCGGGTTTCCTGAAAAATTCGGTAATTGTAGATAAATTAGAATCAAAATCGCGAATATTGTTGCCCGAGCCAAAAATCCGAAAATAATCTTACGCGTTAGCGGCTTTCCTGATGTGACGATTTCATCGTCAGGATGACCCCACGCCATCCGCCAGTAGTGATCATTTTCTTGAATACGTTCTTTCGAAACTACGTGGCGGATCGATGCTCGACCTAGATAGCCAGCATTGCCCGACTCAGTTAGGAAAGCCATAGCCAAGCCGGCGAATAAAGCCAAGATTCCGAGGAGTTCACTTCCGGGATCTGATGAAGGCAAGACAGCTTTGGCAAAACCCGCGATGCCTGCGGAGAGGCCAACGACACCTGACACATTGAGTGCAGATTCGCCAAGCTTCACGACCTGTTTTGCATGGGCTGAATTGGCATCAATATCCGGTGGAGCGGCTGAACCCACAGCAAGTCCAATCACTATCGCTGCACTTACTCCGATCACCGTCAGGCTCTCCTGAGGCGTTGGAAGGATCTCCGGAATAGCTGAAAACAAGCTGTGCGGAGAAATTTCTTCAGACTTGGCAATCGCAAGGATCAGAGTGAATCCAGCGACGAATGTGAATGCCCCAAACGCCAGCGACCAAATCCGCTGATACGGGTTCAGAAGAACTTTTCGTTGATCGTGGCCAGACGATGAATTGATGACTATATCCTTACCTATCCCAACCATTCCCTTAAACGATATGTCGCAGGCGCCTGCTTGGCGTCATAGGACTGGAACCCCGGGTTCAAAGCTAGGCGTGGATAGCTAGCCCAGCGGTCTTGTCCGTCTACTCGAACCGGAGTGGATTCGTGGAGCCGCATTGGAACGTCTGGAGGTTCCAGTCATAAATCAGCGTACCTACGTCGATCCGGATGTCCATGCCCGGTGAATTCTGGGCTGCGCGCTCGATCAACGCGCCGGTGAGATCAAGAGAGAGAACATATGACCGTGAACAACGCCGACGGCGTGCACTGAGTCGGGGCTCTGGAGCCGCCGGTAAGGATCGACGACGAGGCCGACCCAACCGGTTTCGGGCTTGCCTCTTCACTTCAGTCACCCAGCAGGACCTGCGCGGGCGGACAGGCCACCCTCGACCGAAACCACGGCTAAAAGCTCACGGTGACGCCGGATATCCATGGACCCGTAGTTCGGAGAAGATGGCCCGGATGCACTGGTCGTGACCGACACAGCCCGCAGCATGCCCCATACGCTGAGTTCGATTCAGGTCGTAGATAAACAGGTTGCGGAGCTGTTTATGTTTTGCGGATTCGCTGATCATGCGGCCAACCAGGCCACCGCCAGTTGGTTCCGCGCGGCCCGGCCAGCGGCATCCATCGCCCCCAGGCCAGCCGGGAGCTGGCCCTGGATCAGGCGCTGAGCGGTGCGCTGACCGACATCGAGCAGGCGTTCTCCGATGCGGCCAGCCCCGGACGCCAATTCCTGGCCCGGGCCTGGCCCGCCTCGCTGGCCGGGTCCTAGACGGCGTACGGGTCGGCGATGCCGATGTACTGGGCGCTGGTGTACTCGTTGAGGCCTTCGGAGCCGCCTTCACGGCCCATGCCCGACTGCTTGACCCCGCCGAACGGGGCAGCGGCATTGGAGATGACACCGGCGTTGAAGCCCACCAGGCCGAACTCGATCTGCTCTGATACGCGGAACATGCGGTTGAAGTCCCCGGAGTAGACGTAGGAGGCCAGCCCGTATTCGGTGGAATTGGCCAGTTTGATGGCCTCCTCCTCGCTCTCGAACGTGGTCACCGGGGCGACGGGGCCGAAGATCTCGGTGTTCAGGATCGCCGCGCCGTTCGGGACGTTGGCCAGCACGGTCGGCTCGTAGAAGTAGCCCTCGCCCTCGCGTGCCTTGCCACCGGTGACGGCCTCGGCGCCGGCCTCGATCGCGGCGGTGACCAGGGAGTGCACGTCATCACGGGCACCCGCGTCGATGAGCGGGCCGACCTTCGAAGCGTCCTCGGTGCCCCGGCCCAGGGTCAGCGCACCCATGGCCTCGGCGAATTTGCGGGTGAATTCCCCGGCCACGGAGGCCTGGACCAGGAAGCGGTTGGCCGAGGTGCAGGCCTCGCCCATGTTGCGCATCTTCGCGCCCATGGCCCCTTCGACGGCCTGATCCAGGTCGGCGTCGGCGAAGACGATGAACGGGGCGTTTCCGCCCAGTTCCATGGAGGTGCGCAGCACGTTGTCGGCGGCGTCTTTGAGTAGCTGCTTGCCCACCGGCGTCGAACCGGTGAAGGAGACCTTACGCAGCCGCGGATCCTGCATCAGCGGGCCCGAGATGCCCGAAGCCGACTTGGAGCATGTCACGTTCAACACCCCTGCCGGCAGCCCGGCCTCCAGCATGGTGGCCGCGAACAGCTGACTGGTCAACGGCGTGAGCTTCGCGGGCTTGAGCACCATCGTGCAGCCGGCGGCGACCGCCGGGCCGACCTTGCGGGTGGCCATGGCCAGCGGGAAATTCCAGGGGGTGATCAGCAGGCACGGGCCCACCGGTTTGCGCTGCACGAGGATCTTGTTCTTGCCCTCGGGTGTGGTCACGTAGCGGCCGTAGTCGCGGACCGCTTCCTCGGAGAACCAACGCAGGAACTCCGAACCGTAAGTGACCTCGCCCCGGGATTCGGCCAGCGGCTTGCCCATTTCCAAGGTCATCAGCAGGGCGAAGTCCTCGGCACGAGCGGTCACCAGGTCGAAAGCACGGCGCAGGATCTCGGCGCGTTCGCGGGCCGGGGTGCGGGCCCATGCCGCCTGTGCCGCGTCGGCGGCGTCGAGCGCGGCCATCGCATCCTCGCTGGTGGCCGAGGCCAGGGTGGCCAGCACCTTGCCGGTGGCCGGGTCATGGACGTCGAAGGTTCCGCCGTCGGAGGCATCACGCCATTCCCCGTTGATTAGCAGGCCGGTGGGAACGGAGGCGAGCAGTTCGGTTTCGCGCTCTGGGGTGATGGTCATCGTTGGTCTCTCCCGCGTCAGGATGGATGGGGTTCTGTCAGGCCTCACGTTAGTCAGAGGTCCTCCCGGCTGTAAATGCAGGGATGCATCATGACCACCGGGCCTTGTTGTGCATCCGCCCGGGGCTAGCGACGGGCCTCGAGGACCGCTGCGTAGAGTTCGCGCTTGGAGATCCGCTCCCGTTCGGCAATGGCGGCCACCGCGTCCTTGAGCCGCAGGCCACCGCGTTCGAGTTCCTGGACGGCCGTGACGTGGTCGATAGCGCGGGACGGGGTATCGGCGGCGGCCCCCTCGACGACGACGGCGATCTCCCCACGGACCCGCTCCTCGGCCCATTCGAGCAACTCCAGCAGGGAACCGCGCTTTACTTCCTCATGCATCTTGGTCAGCTCCCGGGCGACGGCTGCCCGGCGGTCATGGCCGAAGGCGTCGGCGAGCGCCCGCAGCATGGGGGCCAGTCGGTGGGGGGCTTCGAAGAAGACCATGGTGCGCCGTTCCTTCTCCAGTTCGGCCAGACGTCCGGCCCGCTCCCCCGGCTTACGCGGAAGGAACCCTTCGAAGGTGAATCGATCGGTCGGCAGGCCGGAGAGGGCCAGCGCGGTCAACACTGCGGAGGGCCCGGGCACGGCGGTGACCAGCAGGCCCTGGGCGCCGGCCGCCTCCACGAGGCGGAACCCGGGGTCTGAGACGGCAGGCATACCGGCGTCGGAGACCATCAACACGGTCAGCCCCTGGCGGACCAGCGCCAGTAGTTCGGCGGTCTTCACGGCCTCGTTGTGCTCGTGGTAGCTGATCACCCGACCCGGGATCCGCAACCCCAATGCCTGGGCCAGATGGTGGAACCTGCGGGTGTCCTCCGCGGCAATGACATCGGCGCCGGTCATCAACTCGATCAATCGCGGGGAGGCATCCCCCAGGTTCCCGATCGGGGTGGCGGCCAGCACGATCTGCCCGTTCGTCCCCTCTGCCCCGGGCTGGGCCGAGAGTGCGGGTTCCGGGATCTCGGACACGGGGGCTGCAGGATCATTATTCACCCCGCCAGCCTACCGTCGGCAGCGCCGGTAGAGTTGTCACGTGAGCGCCCTGAAAACCTCCCGCCCCGTCTGGATCCAGACCCCGCGGTCCGCCTTCACCTATCAGGCCCTCTCGGCGAGGTTGCACGGCGCAGTGGCTCCGGTGACGCGGCTGACGTGGATGGTCCCGCTGGTGATCACGATCATCGCGGCTCTCATGCGCCTGGTGGACCTGGATCAACCCCACGCCCTCACCTTCGACGAGACGTACTACGTCAAGGACGCGTTCACACTGATCTCCAACGGACACGAAATGGAGTGGCCAGACGATCCCAATCCAGCCTTCCTGGATGGCAAGCCGGCCCCGTTGGACAGCGCCGAATACGTGGTCCACCCACCCTTGGGTAAATGGATGATCGCCGTGGGGATGATCCTCTTCGGCACCGACCGCGGGATGGGATGGCGTTTTTCTGCAGCTATCGTGGGAACCTTGGCCGTCCTGCTGGTCACCCTCATCGCCCAGCGCCTGTTCAACTCGGTCACCCTTGGCGCTGTGGCTGGCGGACTGAGCGCCGTCGACGGCCACCAGCTGGTCCTGTCGCGGACCTCATTGTTGGACATCTTCCAGATGTTCTTCATCGTCGCCGCCTTCTACGCCCTGCTCTTGGACCGCTCTCACGGGCGCAGGATCCTGGCCAAGAAGGTCTGCGCAGCGGTGGACCCGGAGACCGGTGTGCCCTCACGGGCCTTCCTGGAACACGGGCCGTGGATGGCGTGGCGGCCGTGGCGGTTGGTGTTCGCGCTGATGCTCGGCGGCGGGTTGGGCGTGAAGTGGTCGATGCTCTCCTTCGTCGCGGTCTTCTGCCTGCTGACGGTCTTGTGGGATATGCAGGCACGACGGACCGTGGGAATCCGTCACTGGTTCACCGCGGGGATCATCCGCGATGGGATCCCGGCGTTCTTCCTCATCATCCCGCTGACCGTTGCCACCTATGTGTCGACCTGGGCTGGTTGGTTTGTCACGGCCGGCGGCTACGACCGCACCTGGGCGGCGGATCATCCCGGCGAAGGGGTGGGATGGCTGCCGGCCCCGCTCCGCTCTCTCTGGGAGTACCACCGCAGCGCCTACGAGTTCCACCAGGGGCTCAGTTCCCCGCATGCCTGGGAGTCGGGCCCCTGGACCTGGCTGTTCGCCGGACGGCCCGTGCTGTTCTTTTACCACGGCTCGGAGGCCGGGGATCCGGGCTGTCCGGTGGGTTCGTGCGCCTCGGTGGTCACCGACCTACCCAACCCGATCCTCTGGTGGGCTGCGACCCTCTCGTTGCTCGTGGTGCTGCTGTTCTGGGCCGGCCGCCGCGATTGGAGGACCGGGGCCATCCTGGCGGGCATCCTCGCCGGTCTCGGACCATGGTTCCTGTATTCGCAGCGCACCATGTTCTTCTTCTACACGATCACCTTCGAACCCTTCATGATCCTGTCGCTGACCTTCGTGCTCGCCCTGGCCCTGGGTGGGGTGGGTGCTTCCGTGGCCAGACGCCGGATCGGGCTCATCGGTGTGACGGCCTTTCTGGCACTGGTGGTCTTGGTCTCCGCGTTCTTCTGGCCGGTCTGGACCGGCCAGACGATTCCCTACGAGGCCTGGCGGCTGCGTTTGTGGATGCCCAGCTGGGGCTGAGGGTCCCGGAACCGTCCGGAAACACCGCGGCCCGCTTTCGTGGGTGGAACCTGGTTTAGAGCAGGCCCATTTCCCGGTCCACCTGGCGTTGCCGCGCCCGGTCACGGCGCTTGCGTGAGGGCCAGTTGGTGATCAGGAACACCAGGGAGGTGATGAGCACCAGCCCGGCGATCACGATTCCCGCATCCATCCAGAACTGTTCCGGGTAGAGGCGGATCAAGGTGTCGTTGGCGTGGAACGTCCAGTTGCCTTGGGCGAAGAACAGCTCGTGGAAGTCCGTGAAGAACGTCCCGAAGTTCAGCACAGCCAGTACCGTCAGCGCGATCATCACGACCAGGGTGATGACCGAACCGGCGAAGAACGCCCGGCGGATGCCTCCCGCGTAGCGGCACCATAGGTACAGGCAGATCAGGATGGCCAGCAAGGTCAGGATGATCCCTGCGGCATACGTGATCCCGATGATGGATTTCACGTCGGCCATATGGGACACCTCATTGGCCAGGAACAGCGGGTCCCCGTTGGTGTCCACCAGGTTACCCAGATAGGCGGAGGGAGCCGAGTTGTTGATGTAGTCCACCCCGTAGTTCCCATAGGTCAGCCGGTCGGCTTGGCTGAAACCATAGCCGTCCGAAGGGAACCCTGGACGGTGATAGTCCAACCAGAGGAACCAGGAACTGGCTACCGCACGAATGGACCCGATGACCACGATGAAGGGGAAGGCAATCGCCAGGAAGGTCTGCACGATCCGCGCGAACACCGGTTTGGCCGTCAGCGCGGCGTCTCGGGCGTGCTGACGGCGCTGGGCTTCCCGGTCGGTTTCGGCGGCAGGTCCTGCGGGGATCGGTTCCTGACGTTTGGCTGCGGCCGCCGAATCGGCGCGTACCGTTTCCCCGTCGGTATCCGGATCCTGACCGGCCAACGGTTCCGCGGCAACTGCCGCTCCCGTTGCGGCGTCCTGCTCCGAACGGGGCATCGCCTGGGTCTGGGAGGAAGGCTCCTGCTGCCATGCCGGCAAGGCCTGGGTGCGGGAGTCGTCGGTTGCGCTCGGCTCGTCGGTGGCAGAGGCTGCCGCGTTTTCATCGCCCGTGGCCGCGGCGAATTCGGAGTCCCAGGCCTCGGGGGTTTCCGCTACCGCGGGTGAACCGGTATCGGCACCTTCGCCTCTGATGGCAGCTGTTTCCCGGGTGGCGTTTTGTGGGGTGTCGACCATGGGCTCCTCCGGATCCGGCCCCTTCAGGAACTCAGGAACTTCCGGGTCGTCCGCGGTGGGCGCCGGCCGGTCGTTGTCCAGGTCCCCGGGTTCGGGTCCTTCTGGCACGGCGTTCTTATTCTCCATCAATGTGTCCTTCCCTGTTGGCATGCAAAGTCGTTAGGCGACGGCCGCGGTGGCGCCGGCGTCGTAGGTTCCTAGATCCCCGGTGAATCCTGCGTTGACGGCCCGCCGGCCCAGGACCAGCGTGTAGGTCCAGTAGCCGGCCAGGACCATCAGGCCGATGCCCAGGCGGACCCCATGCGGCAACCCGCTGGGGGTGACGAATCCTTCGACCAGCCCGGAAATAAAGAGCACCACGACGAGCCCCAGGGCCACCGTCATCAACGATCTGCCTTCCACGGCGAGGGAACCAATCCTGGTCCTGGCCCCGGGAGCCACCCACGCCCAGAAGATGCGCAGGCCAGCAGCGCCGGCGATGAAGATCGCCGTCAGCTCCATGAACCCGTGCGGCAGGATGTAGAGGAAGAAGGTGTCGAGCTCACCCAGCGAGGACATCAGCCCCCCGGCCATCCCCACCGATACCGCGTTCTGGTAGAGCACGAAGGGCACATACAGCCCCGAGATTCCGAAGGCCACACACATTCCGGCGATGAGTGCGTTATTCGTCCAGACCGCACCGGCAAAGGAGGCGGCGGGGTTCTCCGAGTAGTAGTCAACAAAATCATGGTGCACGTATTGCTGCAGATCGGCATCGGAGCCCATCGCCTTGAGCACGCTGGGGGTGTGGGCAGCCCAGAGTCCGGAGGCAAAGGCGATAGCGATGAACACCAACCCCAGCACGATGGTGAGCACCCGGATCCTGTAAAAGGCCGCCGGCAGCGTGTAGACGAAGAACGTGGCGATCTCTTCCAGCACAGGGGTCCTGGCCCCCGTGAAACGGGTACGTGCACGCGAGATCCTGGCGGAGAGGTCGGCAGAGACGACGGCATCGGGTTCGATCGATCCGACCATCGACAAATGGGTCGACACGCGTTCGTAGAGCCCCAGGAATTCGTCGGATTCGGCACCGGTCAGTCGACGCCTGGAGGACAGGACGTCAAGGCGGTCCCACTCCTGCCGATGAACGGCGACAAAGGCATCAAGATCCACGTTCCCAGCCTAACGTGGGGGTGTCGGCTAGATTGGGATGACGGCCGCGTTGCGCCGGGTCAACCCCGGCACCGGTCGGGCGTCCGATCACCCAGCCTCGACGGAGGGATACCGTGAGCACGATCATCACCGGCGAGGCAGTCGTCCTGCAGTTGCGTCCCGCCAGTTTCGTGCTGCGCGCCGTGGGATGCTTCATTGACTATCTGGTTTATCTGATCGGTCTGGTCGCTTCGCTGGTCCTGCTCGAGAAACTGGCTTCCGGTTTTGACAGTGCGGCCATCCGCGCGGTGGTCATCATCGTCGTCGTGCTGTGGATCGTGGCTGTTCCGGTGCTGGTGGAAACCCTGAGCCGCGGGAAGTCCTTGGGCCGGCTGATCATGGGGTTGCGCATCGTGCGCGATGACGGCGGTTCCATCCGTTTCCGCCACGCCTTCATCCGGGCGATGCTCGCCCTGCTGGAGGTCCTGGCACTTTTCGGTTCGCTGGCCTTGCTGGTCTCTTTCGCCAACGAACGCGGTAAACGTCTGGGAGACATGCTCGCCGGCACCTACTCGATGCGCGAACGCCGCGAACGCGTGGCCCCGTTGGTGCTTCCCGTGCCCCAGCAGCTGCGTCCTTGGGCCGAACTGGCCGATGTGGGGCGGATCCCCGACCCCCTGGCGGCACGTATCGCCCGCTTCATCCGTCAGGGCCCTTCCATGGCTGCGGCCTCCCGGGAGCAGGTCGCCGCCACACTGGCCTCGGACCTGCAGCCGTATGTTTCCCCCGCGCCACCGTTTGGCTGCCCACCGGAACAGTTCCTGGCGGCCGTGGTCGCCGAACGGAGGGAACGCGACTACCGGCGTCTGAGCGCCGTGGCAGAACGCCAACGCACGGTCCGCGAGCGTATCCACCGGCTGCCCTTCGGCAACTGACCGGCGATCTGCCGGTTCCCTAGTATCGGTAGTGTTCGGGTTTATAGGGCCCTGCGGGATCCAACCCCAAATATTCGGCTTGTTCCGTCCTCAGCTCGGTCAATTCAATGCCGAGGGCGTCGAGGTGGAGGCGGGCGACCTTCTCGTCAAGAATTTTTGGCAGCACATAGACCTGTCGTTCGTAGGCTGGATCTGCGCCGTCATCGGTGCCCCGCTGCCGGCTGAAGAGTTCGATCTGTCCGATCGTCTGGTTGGCGAAGGAATTGGACATGACGAAGCTGGGGTGGCCGGTGGCGTTGCCCAAGTTCAGCAGGCGTCCCTCGGACAGCACGATGATCGAGCGTGCGGTATCGGTTCCGCCGTCGAAGACCCATTCATGGACCTGCGGTTTGATCTCGACCTTGGTGATGCCCGGCACCGCGGCGAGCCCTGCCATATCGATTTCATCGTCAAAGTGTCCGACGTTGCCCACGATGGCTTTGTCCTTCATGGCAGCCATGTCTTCGGCCCGGATAATCCCCGTCCCACCGGTGGTGGTGATGAAGATATCGCCCTGGCCGATGACCGACTCCAGCCGGGCGACCTGGTAGCCATCCATGGCGGCCTGCAGCGCGCAGATCGGGTCGATCTCGGTGATAATCACGCGTGCGCCTTGGCCCCGTAGCGCCTCCGCCGCCCCCTTGCCCACGTCGCCGTACCCACAAACCACTGCCACCTTGCCGCCGATGAGCACGTCGGTTGCCCGGTTGATGCCATCGGGCAACGAGTGGCGGATGCCGTATTTATTGTCGAATTTGGATTTGGTGACCGAGTCGTTGACGTTGATGGCGGGGAACAGCAGTTCCCCGGATTCGGCGAGTTGATAGAGCCGGTGGACCCCCGTGGTGGTCTCCTCGGTGACTCCCAGGATTCCTGCGGCGAGGCGGGTGAACTTGCCGGGGTCTTGCGCCAGTGAACGGCGCAGCACGTCCAAGACAATCGTGTATTCGGCGCTATCGGCTCCAGTTGCTGCCGGAACAGATCCTGCGGCTTCGAAGCCGACCCCCTGATGGACGAGCATGGTGGCATCTCCACCGTCGTCCAGAATCAGGTTCGGGCCCCGGGCGGGGTCGGTATCTGCTCCCGGCCAGGAAAGGATCTGCTCGGCGGTCCACCAATACTCCTCCAGGGATTCGTTTTTCCAGGCAAAAACCGGCACCCCCTGGGGGTGTGCGGCACTCCCGGACCCCACGACGACGGCTGCTGCTGCCTCGTCCTGGGTGGAGAAGATGTTGCATGAGGCCCAACGGACCTGGGCGCCCAAGGCGGTGAGCGTCTCGATCAGCACTGCCGTCTGGACGGTCATGTGCAGTGACCCGGCAATCCGTGCCCCGGCCAGGGGTTGGGAGCTGGCATATTCGGCCCGCAGGGACATCAGGCCAGGCATCTCGTGTTCGGCGAGCCGAATCTGGTGGCGGCCGGCCTCGTGCAAGGAAATATCGGCGATCCGGTAGTCAAAGCCCACGGCTAGTTCACCTCCGGGGTCCGGCTGATGCCTTCGGCCGGGGAGGGGCCCAGCATGACAGGGATTCCTTCGTGCACGGCGTACCGCGGGGTGCTGCCGTCCTCGTCGAGGGCGGTGGCGACCAACGCGTCGCCGTCCTGGGTGAGCGTCGAGCCGGTGACCGGGCAACGCAGGATCTCAAGGAGCTGGGGTGTGATGTGGGCCATGGGCCCAGTTTATGGCTTTAGCGTGGTTCACGCAGAATACGTAGAGGCCCTCGTCCGTTGTCCGTGTCCTCCGGCGGGTCCAGGGGTGTTGGTGCGGTGCGAGCCGAGATGGAATTCGTCGGACCGCTTTCGGGTTCGACGAGGGTCTCCCGGCGATCCGTCGCCGGTGGGCGGGGTTCGGACACCGCGTCGGCCAAGGCGGAGAGTTCATCGGAAGCCACACGGGGTGCTTCGGGAAGTTCCAGGCGCAGGACCTGCCAGCCACGCGGCACGGTCAGTCGGTGGGCGTGCTCGCTACATAAGTCGTAACAGTGCGGTTCGGGGTAGGTGGCCAGTGGCCCGAGAACGGCGGTGGAATCGGCGTACACAAACGTCAGGGTCGCGATGGCCGAGCGGCCACAGGCGGAGCGTGAACAAAGTCGAAGGGATCCCACGAGAAAACAGCTTACCTGCCGTGCCCTCGGCTACGCCCCAAGCAGCCGGGCATGGCGGGAAACGGTTCCCCGCCCACGTCGAAGATCTTCGGTAGGCTCGGTGTCATGGCAGAAGGTTTCACGGTGCGGTTTGAAGATCCCGGGACGGCGAGCCGCCCCGCTGCGCGGGCAGACACCGAGACGAATTCCGGAGCGTTCCTCCGCCGTCGACGCAACCGGCATGGACGCGGTCTGCGCGGAAACCTCATGCACCCCGGGCTGCCCGGCTCACGGACCCGCGCCGAACGCTTCGAGGATCTCATCGCCGAATCCGCCGAACGTCTCGAATTGTTGTGGGGCCAGCCCATCGCCTCGATGGAATTCACGACAGAGCTCATGCCGCGCAGCACCTCGTTGGACTATTCCGAGGCCTCGGGACGTCCGGTTCCCCTGGGCAGGTCATGGGGGGCCACCCCGCGCCGCCTCGCCCGGGTGACCATCTACCGGCGCCCCGTGGAGGAACTGGCTGGTTCACCCATGGTGCTCCCCGAAGTCGTCCATCTGGCCGTCGTCGAACAGGTGGCCGAGCTTTTGCTGCGTGAACCCGAGGAAATTGATCCCGATTACCACCCGTGGGAGGGCGGCTTCTAGCGCCTCGCCCTGCCGAGGCTCAGTAGCGCAGGTCCACGCTGATATCGGTGGCACCTCGGGTGGCCGGCGGAAGCGGAAGAACCGAGACATCAGTTTTCCCGTGGGTGGCCAGCAGGCTGCCGTAAACGGGATCCCCACTGGCGCTGAGGGTCACGGCGACCACGTCCTGTCCCAAGGAATCGATGCTGCGTTCCACGCTGTGGCCCTGATCCACCTCCACGGTGACCGCCTTGCCGACCTTGCCGTCGGAAGTGACCGGACGCAGGTCGATGCTCCCGGCCCCGTCCCGGGCCAGGAAGAGGAAACGAGATTCGGCCCCCTCGGGGACGACGACGAGATGTTCGCCACCCAGCCGGTGTGCCGCACCAGCCCAGGCAGCATCGGTCCGTTTTTTGGCCTTGGTTCCCCGGGTCATGCGCACGGAAGCAGCCACCGGCTCCTCCGAGTCCACGATGGCCGTGTAGTTCCCTGCCTTGACTCCGGTGAGATGCACGCTGGTGGTGGCACCGGCTGGGGCCGTGTATTGGCCGTCGCTGGGCAGGTCCACCGGACCGTCCTTGCCCACCAGTCGGACCTTGACGTTTTGATCGCTGGCCCCGGGAACGGTCAGATCCAAGGTCGGGGCGGCGTCCTCGTACCCCTTCTGCGAGATGATGTCCTTCTGGGTCTTAGCGTCCTGGATGAGGATCCCGGGGACGACCTGGTGTTCATCGGGGGTAGCCGCCGGCTCGATGAAGTCCACGCCTCCCGGCGTCAGACCACGCAGCGTGCTTTGTTGGATGATGGCGCTGACCGGTGCACCGGTGGACGTGGCCTTGACGGAGAGTGATTTCTCCCCCGACGCCATGCCGCCCAAGACGATCGACGTCGACTCCCCCGGGGCGATGATGATGCCACGGGCGTTGCCCGCCTCGATAGGGCCCTTGGAACCGTAGAGTTCCAGATCGACGGTGGACGGGGAGGCCGACGGGTTGGCCAGGGTCAGCAACGCCGTGCTGCCGACCGTGGTCGAGGCACCCGTGAGCCACTGTTCGTTCGCCGGGACCTGACAGTTCGCCGCCGCCAGCCCGGCCAAATCGCCGTCACCGGCAACGTAGCTGCGCACTGCCCCGGCAGTGGACTGCCGGCCGCCCAGCGGTTGGACGCGCAGGTTCGCTGCCGACGGCTCGCTCACACCGGAGGCTGTCTTGGCTTTCCGGCCGGTGAACCCGTCTTCACCGGTGGATTGATCTTCGCTGGCCTTCTCGTCCGAGAGTCGCTTGGACAAGGTGCGCACCGTCGTCCCGTCGAGTTTCTCCACCGCGGCACCGGGGAGGCGCTCGGCGGCATCGGAGAGCACCGTTGAACGGATCATCGTCTTTTCAGAGTCCGAGGCGGCAGCGAAAGCCGGGTCGGTGCCTTCTCCTGCAGCACCATCGACCAACCGAGCCGTCGCCGGGCACTGGCCCACATAGTCCCCCGCGGGTACCGAGACACGCGGAACGGCCCCAACCTCGGGTGCCGAGAGGGGGCCGTTGAGCGAACCCACGGCAATGCCGCCGCCGGTGGCCACCAGCAAAACAGCCCCCAGTGAGGCCGCTGCGGCGCGTCCGCGGCGCGGTAAGCGGTTCCGGGTCATGACTTGTGCTCCTCAGCTCCTGACGTGCCCTCCAACGGGGCATCGCCGTCGTCCTCGTCCTGCAGGTGTTCGCCGTCGGCATCATCAATATCCCACACGGATTCGGCGCTACCCGTCGTCCTGAATTCCTCCACCCGGCGGGCAGCGAACCGGCGGGAGGCAGGGATCGGGATGACCAGCAGCAGGGTCCCTGCGAAGACCAGGACCATCAGAATTCCTAGGGGCAGGGACCAGGGCGCCGAATAGCCGATCGATAGTTCTCCGGCTCCGCTGGGCAGTTTGAACGCCTGGGCCCACCCGTTGGTGGTGGACTCGAGAGCCTTGCCGTCGTAGGTGGCTTCCCAACCGGGGTCGGCCCGTTCGGCCAACACGACGGTGCGCCCCTTCGGGCCGTTGGGTAGCGCGTGGGCCTGCACGCGGGCCGCATGGGATCCGATGAGTGAGGTGGTCTCGCCCTCGGCATCAAGCAACCTCACACGGGCGGTGAATTCGTTGGGGGTTTCGGCGTCCTTGATTTCGGTGTCGGGGGTCACCCGCCACAGCCACCCTGCCTCGGTGTAGCCAACGGGGGCCAGTCCCGGAACACCGTCAAGACGGCCAGCCAACGTGGAAACACCTTCGGGGACCTGCAGCACCACGAAACTGACTCCGAAACGGGCCAGTTCCGGCCGCGGGTCGATGGCTTGGCCCGAGGCCAGTCCGGCCACTGTGCTGCGGAGGTCTTTTGCTGAATCGTCGTCCGGTGCCGCCTGCGGATCGGTGAGTGTTCCCGTCAGCCGCGAGCTGGCGGAGACTGCTGAGAGTTGGTCCAGACTCATCCCCGATCCGCTCATCAACGTGGCGCTCATGGCCCCGTCGTTGCCCTCGGGAGCCAAAACGAGGGTGCGTTCCTGCAAGGGCGAGTTCCCTCGGTCTGCTGCCGTCGCGGGAAGCGTGCGCGCCGCAACGGGGAGTACGGCTTGCCCCAAGCCCAGATCCGACGTGGCGCCGGATTCGCCCGCCGCCGCATCCGCGGTTCCGACCGTACGGGGGGCCAGCCACAACGTGGTGGCCACCGTGGCCGAGGCCAGGACCAACACCACGGCTGCCGCCATGGCGGGGCCGGCGATCACCCGCAGCCTCGAGGTCTTGTGGATCCTGACGCTACGCATCCAGTCCAGGCCACCTGCGGCTGAGAGGAGGACGCCGAGCATGAAGACCGAAACGAACGGACCGGTGAAGGGAGTGACCTCACGGCCGGCGGTGACACCAAAGGGAAGTGCCTGCACGGCGTATCCGGTGGCCAGGGTCAGAACACCGGCCACCCAGGCGGTGCGGATGATCGCGCCGCGCCGGCCACGGCGTAGCAAACCGACGATGGCCAGCAGGAGCAGTGGAACACCCACGATGAGGGCGGCGATGAACGCCCACGGGCCAGGGAGCAGGTTCGCTGCCCATCCGAACCCATTGGCTCCCGCCATCGGGTCGAATGCCACGGGGAAGCCCAATGCCTGTTGCCACAGGTCCGCCGCCTGGAACGGCTGGACGACCCCTGGATCTGCCAGCAGGACCCGCGGGTTGTTCAGGGCAGCCGGAACACTTCCCAGTGCGAGGACCAGCGACGGCACCGGCACCCACCACAGGGTCCGGGCCCGGCGGCCCAAAGGAATCGCGAGCACCACCACCAGCACGACAGCCAGCGGCAGCAAACTCGGGGAGGCGGCAGTGACTGCCGCCAGGGCCAAGGCTGCCCCGGCAGCAGCGGTCCACGAGGGGACTCCATGCAAACCCGCCTTCGACGGCGGATCCGCTGGGGACGGGACGGCGTGCTGTTCGGTGCGCGGTCGGCCGGCGCCGACGGCACGGATCACTCCGAGGCCGGCCAGCGGGACGAGGACGTGCACGGCGATGGCACCTGCCCGCCCCGAGCCCAGGGCAACTTGCAGTGCCGGGGCCAGCGCCCAGACGAGGGCGCCGAGTAGCCGGGCGGCCCGGCTCGCCGTCACCGATCCGAGGGCCAGCCAGGCGAAGAGTGCCGCCAGCGGCATGGCCGCCAGATAGAACACCACGATGGCGGTGTTGGGGGTACCGAACCCGAGCAGCGAGAGCAGCCAGAGCACCAGGTCGAAGGGATCACCATGCCCCGGCATCCCGGTTCCCAGGTCCTGCCACCAGCCGGTGGCGTGGGCCCAGATCCCTGAGAGTCGATCGCTCACCGGAAGCATCGATCCGCCGGCCAGTGCCCCGGAACCGAAGACGCTCCGTAGCCCCAGGAGGGCGACGACGGCCGTGGCCAGAACCGCAATCACGGCGCTGACCGAAGAGCTGGTGCGGGTCGGGGCAGCCAATTCCGCGAAGTCGTCGGAACTGTCGCCGGAGGGATTGGACGCCTCGGCCGTGACCCCTGAACCGTCGCCGAGGACCGTTGAGGTGCCTGCGGCCTGGAGGAGGTTGCGTCGGTGGGCCCACACTTCCCGACGCGGGACCATCAGCGGGCGGACCAGCGAACGGGAGACCTTCCGGGTCCGGCGGGCCCCGCGACGCGAACCGCGGAGGGCTACCGGGGAGAACACTGCGGTCAGGGTGCTGCTCAGTTGCCCGAAGCCGAAGGCCGGGTCCTTCGCCACCAGTGAGATGAGTAGCCGGAAGAGGGAACCAAGGATCGCGCCGAGGGCGACGAAGGGGACCTTCCAGGCGGCGGCGTGCTTGAGCCGCAAATAGACCTCGGCCCGGCGGCCGGCCAACGGGCCAGCGATGGAGCGGACCTTATCGGGAGCGTGGAGCATCTTGGCCGTCGGGACGACAACGACACGGTTGCCGGCCAGCCGGTTACGCCAGCATAAGTCCAAGTCGTCGCCGAGTCCGGGCAGGGCTGGGTCGAAGCCGCCTAGATCCTCCCAGACGTCCCGGCGGACCAGTAGGCCTGCGGAATTCACTGCGAAGCGGTCGGAGCGGGAGTCGTATTGCCCCTGGTCGAGTTCGTCCACATCGATCATGGTCAGGCGTTCGCCCCAGCGGCTGATGCCCAACCCGACGTCCAGCAGGCGGCGCGGTTGATCGCGGTCCAGTTGCTTGCAGCCGGCAATGGTCACCGCTGGGGAGGTCTCCACAACCTCGAGGAGCGCCTCCAGGGCACCCCTGTCGGGGGCCGAGTCGTCATGGATCAGCCAGATCCAGTCCTGGATCTCGGGGTCCACGGTCGGAAGGTTTCCCGACGTCGTCGGGTCGCCCGCGCGGCGAGGGAGCGCATCCTCGCCGGTCACGCCCGCGCGCACCGAGGCGCCGAATCCTCTCGCCCGTGCCTTGACCAGCGGGCTGCCGGCCGGCAGCGAGTCGGTCAGGATGCGGGCAGAGTTGTCCTGGGAACCTGCGTCGACGCCGATGAAGTGATCGACCGGCCGGGTTTGGGTTGTCAGCGCTTCGAGGGTTGCCGGAAGGAAGCTCTCCCCGTCGTGCGCAACGACCACGGCCGTGACGCGTACTTGCGAATGAATCAGACCGCTCGCTTCCTCAGCCGACGGCGCTCACGCTCGGAGAGGCCGCCCCAGATACCGAAGCGTTCGTCATTGGACAGCGCATACTCCAAGCATTCGGAACGAACGTTGCAGGCACCGCAGACCTTTTTTGCGTCACGCGTCGAGCCTCCCTTTTCGGGGAAGAAGGCTTCGGGATCGGTCTGGGCGCATAATGCTTCGGTCTGCCAGCCGAGCTCTCCCTCGTCATCTGCGCCGGGGTAGCCCGGCATGCCGAGCCACAACTGCTGCTGCGGGTCCACTTCGGCGGGAGCCGTCTGGGCGGGGCGCTCCACGGGCAGGTCACGCACCGGAGCCAGGAGGGCCTCTGGAGTTTCAACATCGGACTCGTGGGCGGCCAAGAATGCCGTGGCCTGGTCATCGAGGTCCAGTCCGGCGGCCCGGTAGTTCTCTGCCGCCGCATTGTCTGCGGGATCGAGGAACCAGTCTGCGGGGACTCCACGAGAGCCGTACCTCTTTGACGCCTGTTCGGCTTGGCTGGGATCGTAAATGCGCTCTGCGTTCCCCATGGTGTGCGCCCTTCCGCTGGTTGGCTGTCTCTCTTACACCGGCCACCTACCCGACCTGTCGAACGGTAACCGTCCGTCCTACGTCTGGTCGCGTGAGCGGCCACGGCTTAGTCCGTGGTCTGGAAAAAGCTGCTTCTCCTACTAATTACAATGGTGTAACTCACCGACGTCAAGTGGAGGCGGTGATTCTATAGATGGAAGCCTTCCGATCCATGTCGCAACACGCCCGATATATGAGTGTACCGATGGGCGTGTCCGACAGTTCCCCGGATTATCAGGGTTTTCACAGGTTTGAGAGGATTGAGTCCATGACCACCGATACCGATTCGTTAGATTTTACAAACCGATTGCTCTCCAGACACCGGGACTCCGCCTCCCCGCTGCTGACCTGGTACGGCGATCCCGGTGAACGCGTGGAACTGAGCGGCCATGTTTTCGACAACTGGGTCGCGAAATCGGCGAACCTCCTCGTCGAGGAATTCGACGCCGGTCCCGGGACCAGGATCTTGCTCGATCTGCCGGCTCACTGGAAATCTTTGGCGATCGCGTTCGCCATCTGGTCTACCGGCGCCGAACTCATCCTTCCGGTATCCGGCACCGAGAGCCCGCTCCACGAGTGGGCCAGCCACCACCACGGCACGACGGGTTCCCCCGATGTGGTGCTCACCGGCAACCCCAGCACGGCCACCGAGGTCTTCCCCGCCGCTGAGGTCGTGGCCGTTGGGCTGGAGTCCCTGGCCTTGTCCTTCCCCGGGGAAGTTCCTTCGGGGTGCCTGGATTACGTGGCCGAGGTTCGCGGTTTCGGAGACTACTACTTGGCTGATCCGGTACCGGCTGCCGCCCCGGCGTTGACCGCCGATGACGGTACCGGGGACTTGGACTATGCACAGCTCTTTTCCCTGCCCGCAGCCCACGGCACGGCCCTGCTGGGCCCCGTCACCGACCTCGGCACGACGTTGCGGGCTGCCGTGGCCCAATGGCGGGGGGATTCACCGCTGGTGCTCCTCGGCCCCGGGGCCTCCCCCACACAGCGGATGCTCGACGATGAACGCGTGGAACGACACCTTTAAAGACAACCGCCCGCCCCGACGATGTCATCGCGGGGCGGGCCTGACAGCTTCGGAACCTAGTGCGCTGTGGGGTTGGGGTCGCCGCCTTCGCGCGGCATCCCGTCTTCCTGAGCCATGCTGGCGGTTTCGGGGTGACCGATCAGGTCATGGTCTTGGTTGAAGCCCGGCTCGTTGTCTAGCTCTTCGGTGAAGACCCAGAAGCGGTATGCGAAAAAGCGGAAGATCGTGCCCAACACCAGGCCGACGACCGACCCGGCGATGAACAGGCTGGTCGAATCGGTCAGACCGATCCAGTATTTGGTGACCCAGACGCAGGCCGCGGCAATGAACAAGCCGATGCCGTTCATGATGATGAACAACACCAGTTCGCGCACCACTGAAGCCCGGCGGCGATGCCTAAAGGTCCAGTAACGGTTGGCGACCCAAGAGAACATGGTGGCGACGATCCCGGCGACGATCTTGGCCTTGACCTCGGAACCGTGCATCGGCCCGTTCATCATCCACAGGAAGATCGACGTATCAATGATGAACGCCACACCGCCGACGACGCCGAATTTCATGACCTCTCGCCACAGCATGGTGAAAAGGCCTTGGCATTTTTTCGCCAACTCGTTGAGCATGTTCCTCCACAGACGGTGTTCAGTGCGGGTAAAAACCCCGAGATTCGGGGCTCCAGCAGGAGCCGGTCCACTGCGTCCGTGACGCGGCCAGCTCCCCATTCTATCGGCTGCAACTCAAAGTTTCCTCATAATCCCCCGTTCAGGGCCCCGTCACGGCCGATGGACTGGTCTCGGTTCGGTACCCTGAAGAGGTGAATTTTCCTGTGATTGGCGTGGTCGGTGGTGGCCAACTTGCCCGAATGATGGCCCCTGAAGCAACGAACCTCGGTTTTGACCTGAGGGTTTTGGCCGAGGGGCCAGAGGTCTCGGCAGTCGCTGCCGTCGCCCAGGCCCCGGTCGGCGACTACCGGGATCTGGAAACCCTGCGGGAGTTCGCCGCCGGCGTCGACGTGATCACCTTCGATCACGAGCATGTCCCCAACGAACACCTCAGGGCCCTGATCGACGAGGGGATTAATGTCCAGCCCCGTCCCGAAGCCCTGATCCATGCCCAGGACAAGCTGGTCATGCGGGCTGCCATCGACCAGCTCGGACTACCGAACCCGGTGTGGGCCCGGGTCGCTTCGATCGAGGAGCTCATTACTTTTGGTGATTCCACCGGATGGCCCGTGGTGCTCAAGACCCCACGCGGCGGATACGACGGCAAGGGGGTGCGGATGCTCGACGATGCGGCCGCAGCATCCGAATGCGCCGACTGGTTCGCCGCCGGAACCGACTTGCTGGCCGAGGAGAAGGTTGATTTCAGCCGGGAGCTCTCGGCTCTCGTGGCTCGCACCACCTCGGGTGAAGCCCGTGGCTGGCCTGTAGTGCACACCATCCAGGTTGACGGGGTCTGCGACGAAGTCATCGCCCCGGCCCCCGGACTGGACCCGGCCACTGCTGAGGCGGCCCGTGAAGCGGCACTGAGCATCGCGGAGGCTTTCGGCGTCACCGGCGTCATGGCTGCCGAACTCTTCGAAACCCCCGGCCGCGGCCCGGGATTCGTCATCAACGAACTGGCCATGCGCCCCCACAACACCGGCCACTGGACGATGAACGGTTCGGTGACCAGCCAATTCGAACAGCACCTGCGCGCCGTGCTGGACCTCCCGTTGGGCGACACCAGTGCATTGGGCGAGGTGACCGTCATGAAGAATTTCCTCGGCGGGGCGAACCCCGAGCTCTATTCAGCTTTCCCTGCCGCTTTGGCCGCGCAACCCCGCGTCAAGATCCACGTCTACGGCAAGTCCGTACGGCCCGGCCGTAAGATCGGTCACGTCAACCTCGTCGGCGCCGCCGGCCAGACCGTCGACGATGTCCGCCGCACCGCCACGCAGGTGGCAGACATCATCCGCGACGGGGCCCCGGGGCCGGCCTCAACCGAAGGAGCCCGAACCGCATGAACACCGCGAAGCCCCTCGTCGGTGTCGTCATGGGTTCCGACTCCGACTGGCCCGTCATGCGCCTGGCAGCCGAAGCCCTCACGGAATTCGGCATCCCCTTCGAAGCCGATGTCGTCTCGGCCCACCGCATGCCCGACGAGATGATCGACTATGGCAAAACGGCTCACGAACGCGGTCTGCGGGTCATCATTGCCGGTGCCGGCGGCGCCGCCCACCTGCCGGGGATGCTCGCCTCCGTCACTCCCCTTCCGGTGATCGGCGTGCCGGTCCCGCTGAAGACCCTCGATGGCATGGATTCGCTGCTGTCCATCGTGCAGATGCCCGCAGGGGTACCGGTGGCCACCGTCTCCATCGGTGGTGCCCGCAATGCCGGGTTATTGGCCGTCCGCACCTTGGCCAGTGGTACCGATGAGCTGGCCACCAGCTTGCGTTCTCGTCTGGTCGACTTTGCGGACGAACTCCGTCAGCAGGCCTCCGCCAAGGGAGACCGCCTCCGCCAGCGTCTCACCGAGGAGATGGGGCTCGGTTCCTGACCCATGAGCAAACAGACGCCGCGTTTCTCCCCCGCACAGAATCCAGTGCGGGATCCCGAACACGCCTCCGCACCGATCCGGACCAAACGGGCTTTCTTCCTGCTGGCCCTGACCGTTTTCATTCCGGGTGGGGCGCAGGTAGTGGCCGGCAACCGGACTCTGGGGCGCCGGGTCCTGACGGTTACCCTCACCTGTTGGGCGCTGATCATCATCGGCCTCGTGGTCGCCCTCATCAACCGTGGAACCGTTATCGAGGTTCTGGCCAAGCCGGTCATCCAACTGATCCTCGTCATCGTCCTGCTGCTGTTGGCCGCCGGATGGATGCTGATGTTCATCAATACGTTGTTGATCATCCGGCCGCGTTTATTGACTCCGGCCATGCGCGGCGTTGTCGCGGCGTCAACGGTCGTCCTGATGGTTCTCACCGGAGGCGTTCTGGGCTACGGTGCGTTCATACTCAACACTGGCCGGGACACCATCCAGAATGTCTTTGCCTCGGGTCCTTCCATGGACCCCGTCGATGGGCGCTACAACATCCTGTTGATGGGTGGCGACGCAGGGGCCGGAAGGACGGGGCTGCGGCCCGATTCGATGGCCGTGGTGAGCATCGACGCGAAATCGGGGCGAACCGCGATGATCTCCATTCCTCGTAACCTGCAAAATGCTCCGTTCCCGAAGGACTCTCCGCTCCACGACGTCTACCCCCGCGGTTTCGACTGCGGCGATGAGTGCATCATCAACGCCCTCTACCCCACGGTTGAGGCCGATCATGCCGATCTGTATCCGGGCAAGGCCAACCCGGGCGCCGAGGCGATGATGGATGCCGCCACCGGCATCACGGGCATCGATGTCCAGGCGTACGTGGTGATCGATATGGACGGGTTCTCCACCTTCATCGACGCCATGGGCGGGGTCACCGTTGAGTCCGGAGGCTGGGTCCCCTATAACGCCAAGAAATGGCCTGGGACGCTCGTGAACACCCATTGGTTCTCCCCCGGAACGAAGAAATTCACCGGCAAGCAGGCACTCTGGTTCGCCCGCTCACGTGATTTCACCACCGACTACCACCGCATCCGCCGCCAACAGTGCTTGCAGCAGGCGATGATCAACCAGTTCAAGCCCTCCACGGTGTTGACCCGGTTCTCCGACATCATGTCCGCAGGTGAGGATCTACTCGAAACTGACATCCCACAGTCCCAACTCGGCAGTTTCCTCAACCTCGCCAATAAGGCCGGCAAGAACCCCTTTAAGCGCCTCACCCTCGGCGCCCCGGACTTCGGCACCACTTCCGACCGGTTCTCCACCTTCCCCGACTACAGCCAGATCCATACCCGTGTCGACGGGCTGCTGGAGGAGGCCACCGATGCTGGCGCCCGGGCGGCTGCTGACAAGAAATCAGCTGCCGCCGCAAAGAAGAAGTCAGCGTCGGCCGATAAATCCGCCTCCGGGGAGACGAAGTCAGCGTCGGCGGCGCCCACCAAGCCTGCCACCGACGCCAAGTCGGCGGTTCCGGAAGCCATCGAGGGCAACACCGATCCCACGGCGGTTCCTTCCACGCAGCCGGATGGCTCCCCCATCACCGAGAAGTATCTGGTCCAGCTCGAAATCAACGGACAACGCACACTCATCTCGGAGATCGCAGCCAATAACAACGAGTGCAGCGCACCATGACCCGCATCGCCGTCCGACGACGGAGGTACCGGGGACCTAGCGCACTGGCCTAGATTGGGTGGTAGCGCCCCGTATCGACCCAGCTGCCAAGGAGCCGAATGTACCGCCTGAGCAATACCGTCAGGGACTATCCGTGGGGATCGTCCACGGCCATCGCCGAACTCATCGGAGCCGAGGCAACGGGGGGCCCCGAAGCAGAAATGTGGATCGGGGCACATCCCGACTCCCCCTCGAAGGCCAGCCACCCGGACGTCGACGGCACGACTCCGCTCAATGAGCTGATCGCCACCGACCCCACCCTCTTTCTCGGTGAGGAGACGTCCACCCGCTTTGGGCGGCTTCCGTTCTTGGCGAAGATCCTCGCCGCGGAAAAACCGCTCTCCTTGCAGGTCCACCCCACTCTGGAGCAGGCCCGTGCCGGTTTTGCCGCGGAGGAGGAAGCCGGCGTCGACCGTTCGGCACCGCACCGCAACTATAAGGACGACAACCACAAGCCCGAGCTCCTGTTCGCGCTCACCGGGTTCTCGGCCCTCTGCGGGTTCCGGGCCGCGCACGAGTCGGCGGCCCTCTTCACCTGGTTGGCCGAAACAATCGAGGCGGACCCCGAGCTCACCGACGAGAACGGCAGTGCCGTCCTCGCGGCCCGACATACGGCCACCACCCTGAGCCAAGGCGATCTGCGGGGGGCATTCACCGACTTGCTCTCCGGAGGCCAAGACGTTGTCCGTCTCGTCGGGCTCGCCAGCGCGGCCGTTGCTTCAGGCCGCCAGACGGTTCCTGATAACGGTCTGGCGGAGCTGGAATCGCTGAACGGTTTCTACCCCGGCGATCCTGGGGTCCTCGTCTCGTTGATGCTCAACCACATCACCTTGGAACCCGGGCAGGCCATCTACCTTCCTGCGGGAAATATCCACGCCTACCTGCGGGGACTGGGGGTGGAAGTCATGGCTAGTTCGGATAACGTCTTGCGCGGCGGGCTGACCGGCAAACATATCGATCTACCTGAACTGATGGACACGGTTGACTTCCAAAGTCTGGGCGTCCCGTATCTGGAAGCCGCGAAGAACATGCTCGGCCAGGAGATCTACCGGCCGCCCTTCGACGAATTCCAGCTCCAACGCATCGCGTTGCCCGGTGATGCCCTGCTGGCCGGAGAGGACGTTGCCGTCGCCCAGAACGGCCCGGTGACACTGATCTGTGTGTCCGGTGACCTGCTGCTGGATTCGCCTCGTGGTGATCTGCAACTGACTCGCGGGGAATCGGCGTTCATTCCCGCTCACGAAGCTCCGGTGGTGGCCAAACGTCTCGGCGAGGGACCGGCCGTGGCGTTCGCCGTGACCACCGCCGAAACGAACTAACCCGCAAGGCTCGTGGCCTCACGGGTTAGCTTTTCTCGGGCTCGATCGCCTATCGGGTGTAAGGCTCCCACTTGCGTGACTGGTGCTCGCCCTCGACGGTCCGGATCGTCCCGGATTTCGAACGCATGACGATCGAGTGCGTGAAGATCTTGTCGTTCTTGTAGCGCACTCCGGTCAGTAGATCGCCGTCGGTGATGGCGGTCATCGCGAAATAGCAGTTGTCACTGGTCACCAGATCGTTGGTGGACAGCACGCGATCCAGATCGTGCCCGGCATCGATGGCCTTTTGCTTCTCCTCGTCATCGGTGGGCCAGAGACGGCCCTGGATGACGCCGCCCAGCGAGCGGATGGCACAGGCAGTCACGATGCCCTCGGGGGTTCCCCCGATGCCCATCAACGCGTCGACACCCGATCCCTCACGGGTGGCCGAGATGGCGCCGGCGACATCGCCGTCCATGATGAACTTCGTGCGGGCCCCGGCATCGCGGATCTCCCGCACGAGCTTGGTATGACGTTCACGGTCCAGCACACAGACGGTGATCTGGTTGATCGGCTTGTTCTTGGCCTTGGCGATCAGGTAAAGGTTCTGCTTCACCGGCAGGCGCAGGTCCACCAATTCGGCGGCCTCCGGGCCGGTGACCAACTTCTCCATGTAGAACACGGCCGACGGGTCAAACATGGAACCGCGTTCGGCCATGGCCAGGACAGCTACCGAGTTGTTGATGCCCAGTGCCGTCAGGCGGGTCCCATCGATGGGATCAACGGCGACATCGACCTCGGGCCCGGTACCGTCCCCGACGACTTCGCCGTTGAAGAGCATCGGGGCTTCATCCTTTTCGCCTTCTCCGATCACGACGGTCCCGGTGACAGACACGGTGGAGAGCAGCGAACGCATGGCGTCGACGGCCGCACCGTCTGCCGAGTTCTTGTCCCCGAAGCCGACCCAGGGGCTGGCGGCTATCGCGGCAGCCTCCGTGACACGTACCAGCTCCAAGGCCAGGTTGCGGTCCGGTTCGGCATCGCCGACGGACAGTCGGGGGGACAGGTGGGCAAAATTTGTGGCTTCTGTCACGGTGTTCCTCGTCGTCGAGTGGGTGTGGGTGCCATGGGCAACGCCTTCGAGCATATCCGCTGAAACGACGGATGGGGTGGTGATGACCGACACCGCGTCATCCACGGTCCCGAAAATCGGGGACAATGGAGGCGTGAGTGATGCACCCCAGACGCCCCCAGATGCCGAAGAACCGCAGGTAACACCTGTCTTGACGCCCTCCCAGTCCAAACGGGCCAACCAATCGCTGAAGGGCATGATCATCTCCGTGCTGCTGACGGTTGCCGTTGCGGTACCGGTCATCGCCCTGAATCCGCCGAGCAACGACGATAAGTTCACACCTGACGTGAACGTCTCCGCGGTGGCTTCCCAGGCCGGCCAGGCAGCCGATTTCACACCGGTAGCCCCCGCAGTGCCCGCGGACTGGTACCCGAACTTCGCGCGCTGGAATTCCGGAAGCGCCGACAAGATCGACTACTGGGAAGTCGGTTATGTGACGGGCGACGAGGGCTTTGTCTGGATTCGTCAGACCGCCGATGCCACACCGGGCTGGATCGCCAAGATGAGCGAGGACGCTACCGAGTCCGGCACCGTAAAGGTCGACGGGACCACGTGGGAGTCCTACACCCGAGAGGCAAACGTCAGTTGGGTTCGCAAGACCAAGGAATCGACGCTCATGCTCAGCTCCGATTCCGGCGATGAAGTGCTCCAAAAGGCCGCCCGGTCCGTCATGAAGGACCAATCCAACTCAACGCAGTAGCGGATCTGCGCCGTGCCGGATGTACTCTTTTTTCATGTCTGCTGAATCTCTTGAGTCCGAATCCGCACCTCTCACCCCGGCCCAGGCCTGGACCAAACTGCGTGAGGGCAACGCCCGCTTCGTTGCCGGATCCACCAACCACCCGAACCAGGATTCTGCCCGTCGTTCGGCCCTGGTGAATACCCAGCATCCCTTCGCCGTCATCTTCGGTTGCTCGGATTCACGACTGGCCGCCGAGATCATCTTCGATGTCGGCCTCGGTGATGTGTTCGTTGTCCGGACCGCCGGGCACGTTCCCGACGATGCCGTGCTCGGTTCGCTCGAATACAGTGTTGCTCTGTTGGATGTCCCCCTCATCGTGGTCCTGGGCCACGACAGCTGCGGCGCCGTGACAGCGACGATGGACGCCTTCGAGACCGGGCAGATGCCCCCCGGGTTCATCCGGGATCTCGTCGAGCGCATCACCCCCTCGGTCATCACCGCCCAACGGGCAGGGGTCACCGATGTGAATACGACGGTCGAGGAGCACGTCAGGCAGTCCACTCACCGGTTGGTTGAATCCTCCAAGCTCATCTCGGACGCTGTCGACGCCGGTGAGACGGCCGTCATTGGCGTGACCTACCGCCTCGAAGAAGGCAAGGCAGAAATAGTGACGGGATTCGGCGCACTCTAGGTCATGGTGTGTCCCAGATGACGCCGCCCGGGATCGGGTTCGGGCCCCCGGGCGGCGTATGGTGATGTCATGGCTAGCAAGGATGAATTCCGTATTGAACATGACACCATGGGCGAAGTCCGCGTACCGGTCGACGCCCTTTATAGCGCACAAACGCAGCGCGCCGTAGAGAATTTCCCCATCTCCGGCAAGCGGCTCGAACGTCGCCATATCCAGGCGTTGGCCCGGGTGAAGCGTGCGGCAGCCCTGGCGAACGCGGAGCTAGGCGTCCTCGACGAGGAGATCGCCCGCGCCATCGTTGCTGCGGCCGAGCACGTGGCTTCCGGCGACTATGATGCGCACTTCCCCATCGACGTCTTCCAGACCGGTTCAGGGACGTCGTCGAATATGAATACCAATGAGGTTCTGGCAGCTCTGGCCAACCAGGGATTGGAAGCCGCCGGCAGTCAGGCCCGCGTTCACCCGAACGACCACGTCAACGCCTCGCAGTCCTCCAACGATGTCTTCCCGACGTCGGTCCACGTCGCCGTCACGGATGCGCTGCTCAACGATTTGGTTCCGGCGCTGAACCATCTCGCCGAAAGCCTGGGACGCAAGTCCGACGAGTTTGCCGACGTCGTGAAATCCGGTCGGACCCACCTCATGGATGCCACACCAGTGACCTTGGGGCAAGAATTCGGCGGCTACGCCGCCCAGATGCGCTACGGCGTCGAGCGGATCGAGGCCAGCCTCCCCCGAGTGGCAGAGGTCCCCTTGGGCGGAACGGCAGTCGGCACAGGCATCAACACGCCGGCAGGCTTCCCCCAGCGGGTCATTGCCCTGCTGGCCGAGGACACCGGTCTGCCCCTGACAGAGGCACGTAACCATTTCGAAGCCCAGGCAAACCGCGATGGGCTTGTCGAAGCCTCGGGTCAGCTGCGCAACATTGCCTATTCGATCATGAAGATCAACAACGATCTCCGGTGGATGGGGTCGGGCCCCAATACCGGTTTAGGTGAGATCGCCATCCCCGATCTGCAGCCGGGTTCCTCGATCATGCCCGGCAAGGTCAATCCGGTCATCAGTGAAGCCGCGATTCAGGTCGCCGCCCAGGTGATCGGCAACGACACCACGGTCTCCTTGTCCTCCACCAACGGTGCTTTCGAGCTCAACGTCGGGATTCCGGTGATGGCGGCGAACCTGCTCGAATCGATTCGCCTGTTGACCAATACCTCCCAGGTCATGGCGGACAAAATGGTCGATGGCATCACGGCCAACGTGGACCGGGCCCGTTTCCTGGCCGAAGCCTCCCCGTCGATCGTCACCCCGTTGAATAAGTTCATCGGCTACGAGAACGGCTCGAAGATCGCCAAGAAGGCCATCGCCGAAGGACTCACCGTGCGTGAGGCCACGATCGCGTTGGGCTTCCTTGAGAGCGGCGAACTCACCGAAGAGCAGCTCGATACAGCTCTGGATGTCACCACGATGACCTCGCCTTCGGGCAAATAGGGCACAGCCCCCTCCTTCGGCGGCCCATTCCGGCAACGGGGTGGGCCGCCGTCATGCCCGGGGGCCCTTCCGCCCGGCCAGACAGGTTCACGCTTCCGCGGCAGTGTGCGCAATTACACCACCTCCCGATTTGCACCCATGACCCAATAGTGCAAAACTGCACTATGTGAAGAAAAGTGCAACGGAGGCTCCGGGGGCCAGGGAACGTCGACGCATGGAAACCTATGCCGCGCTGACCAACCACGCCCGCACGCTGACCGCCGAACGTGAATTGAACGGATTCACGATCGAGGAACTCTGCGAGGCTGCCGGAGTCTCCCGCCGCACCTTCTTCAACTACTTCGCCACCAAGGAGGACGCCGTCCTGGGGGTGAAGTCCGCCGACCCGTTCAAGCCGTTCGCCCAGGATTTCCTGGACTCCGCTCGAACGTCCGTGGCGAGCTCCTTCGGATCCACCACCGCACTTCCGTTGGATCAGGCCCTTCTGGAGTTGTTCATCAAGGCATATGCCACCATGGACGTCCCACCGACGGATATGGGTTCCTTCATGCAGATCATGCATTCGGAACCGGCGCTGATGAAACGGATGATTCATTCGGCAATGCAGCGTCAGCGAGCGCTGGCGGAACTGATCGCGCAACGTCAGGCTCTGGAACCGGAGGACCCGTTTGCGAATCTGGCTTCAACATTGTTTTCGCAGTTGGCCATGACGAGCTTCCAGGAATTCATCGGACACTCCAGCTCCTGCTCGACAGAGGGCATTACCTGCAATTCCACTGCTTCAGGAGCCCCTGCTGCTGCGGAAGAGACAGCCCCGGACGCGCTGGACAGATTCACCCGGATCCTGACCGAGAACTTCTCCCACGCCCGGCGTCTGTTCGGCACCTAGTACGCTGCCGGCCCCGGATCATGCCGGCTCCTGTCCGCGCACTTCGCATCACCCCTTTTCCTCATTTTCGGCTCCGCGGACACTCCCTCGAGCCCTGACCTTCTAGGAACCACCATGAGCACTACCGCGCCGCCGCAGTCCCCCGGCCTGATCGCGCTGACCCAACGCCGCATCTGGATCATCTTCTCGGCGCTCATTGCCGGCATGCTGCTCTCCAGCCTCGACCAGACGATCGTCTCCACCGCGATGCCCACGATCGTCGGCGAGCTCGGAGGAGTCGAGCATCAGGCCTGGATCACCACCGCCTATCTGCTGGCCACCACGATCGTCATGCCCATCTACGGCAAGTTCGGCGACGTGCTCGGCCGCCGCAATCTCTTTTTGATCGCGATTGCGCTGTTCACGCTGGCCTCAGTGGGTGCCGCCTTTGCGGGAACCTTCTGGATCTTCGTCTTCTTCCGCGCCCTCCAAGGGCTCGGCGGCGGTGGCCTGATGATCCTTTCCCAGGCCATCATCGCCGACATCATCCCGGCGTCGGAGCGCGGGAAGTACATGGGCCCTTTGGGCGGGATCTTCGGCCTCTCGGCAGTCGCGGGGCCTTTGCTGGGCGGCTTCTTCGTCGACCACCTGACCTGGCAGTGGGCCTTCTACATCAACATCCCGATCGGCATCGCCGCCTTCGCAGTCGCCTGGTTCGCGCTGACCCTGCCCAATAAGAAGGCAACAAAAGCCATCGACATCGCCGGCGTCGTCTTCCTGTCCATCGCCACGACCTGCCTGATCTTCTTCACCGACTTCGGCGGCAGTGCCGACCACGGCTGGTCCGCAGTGTCCACGTGGATGTGGGGAACTGGGTTGCTGGTGGCAGCGGCGGCCTTCGTCTTCGCCGAGCTGCGGGCCACTGATCCGATCATCCCCCTCGCACTGTTCCGCAACCGGGTGTTCGTCACGGCCACGGCCATCGGCTTCACTTTGGGCCTGGGCATGTTCGCTGCCATCGCTTTCGTCCCCACGTTCTTGCAGATGTCCTCCGGAACCTCTGCGGCAGTATCCGGCCTGCTGATGCTTCCGATGATGGTCGGCCTGATGGGCACCTCCATCTGGTCCGGCATCGCAATTTCCAGGTCCGGCAAATACAGGGCCTACCCCATCGCAGGTACGCTCACCACAGCTGCCGCCATGCTCGCCATGACGACGCTCTCCGCCGATACCCCGCTGTGGTTGATCTGCGTATTCCTGCTGGTTTTCGGGGCCGGCCTGGGCCTGATCATGCAGGTGGTCGTCCTCGTGGTGCAGAACGCCGTTCCCGCGGAGATGATCGGCACCGCCACCAGTACCAACAACTATTTCCGTGAGGTCGGCGCCGCCTTGGGTGTGGCGATCTTCGGAGCGATCTTCACCAACAACCTCACGGAGAAGCTCACCGCGGTCTTCACCGGGGCGGGAGCTTCGGCCTCCGACGCCGGGCAGGCCACTGCCACGCTGGACCCCTCGGTCTTGGACAAGCTCCCGCAGGCATTGCAGGACGGCATCGTGACGGCCTATGCCGATTCGCTGGCACCGGTCTTCTGGTACCTGATCCCCTTCATCCTCATTGCCTTTGTCCTGGCACTCCTCCTGAAGCAGGTCCCGCTGTCCCACACGTCGGGAATGGTGGCCCGGGGCGAAGCGGTCTCAGGTGAGGAGGCGCTGGAGTTGGAAGCCCAGTTGCGCGCGGCGAAGAAGCCAGCCGGCACCTCAGGCCCTGCAGTTCCCGACGCCGGGTCGGAGAACTCGAACTAGCGACTGCGCTGGGAGGGCTCGCTACTGGACGTCAGGTGCACTGCCGCTTCCGGGGTCGCCACCCGGAAACTAAAGCTCTGCTCGAGATAGAGATGGACGTCATGGGCATCGTGGTGGCTGTAGCCGATGGATAGATCCTGCCCGGATTCGAAGAGGAAATCTCCACCGCGCAGGCTCATGACCACGGCGCCCTTGACGCCCGGGGCCCAGACGATCGGTCCATCGAGGATCTTTCGCAGATGTTCGGAGAGCAGGTAACCACCCCGTTCGGTGGACTGCACGACCGCCGTATAGTGCCCGGGGCCCAAGGCGAGCCCGAAGGGTCCCGAGATGCCCTCTTCCAATAATTGGTCAACCGCCTGAGCCACCCGCTTGGGGTAGTCAGAGAAGTGCTCCACCCGCGGGACGGTCGGCAGCGATGTGGCCTGGGTGATCCCGGTGATCTGTGCCTGCCGCCACCCATGGAATACCGCCTGGTTTTCGGCACTGGCCATCTGCAGCGCAGCCATGTCGAGGTTGGACAGGTCCACGTCGGCTGCCCCGCGCTCTCCATCCAATAGTTCGTCGCGGGAAACCGAAAAGGGTACTTGCATCTCGGCCAACGGCAAGACCCGGCGGCGCCTCGAAATAATCGGATCGTCATCGGAACCGGCCAGGCGTTCGGTGCGCCCCAAGTTCGTTGCAGAATAATCCCAACCGAAGGGGCCCGAGAAGTCGATGAGTTTGCGGGCGCCCAGTGTCGTGGTCAGACGATCCCGTGCTTCCTCGTCGAGGAGTTTCCAGCCGGTGGCGGTGATGGGTGCCAGCTCGCGGAGCAAGTGATTGGTGGTCATGATGCGGTTCCTTTCAACGAGCCGATCCCCAGGGAACCATCGGATGACCCCAGAGGTGTTGTCTGCCCAGATTCGGCGGTTCCAGTGGGATCTGAGTCGGCGGCTTCCTCGGCCGCTTCCCCGTTGTCGACGATGTCCCCCTCCTGGAAGAGGATTCCCCGGGCGATCTGCCCCCATTTCGGAGTTGCCCTGAAGAGGTATTCCAGCTCCATGCAGAAGTGCTTGAACTCCTCGCCTAGGGAGTTCTCCATGATGGCCCTGGCTGCCGGATCAGGTTCGAGGGATATCCGCTGCTCGTACCACCCGATGGCTTCGGCTTCCTCGGTGAGGTTCGTGCACATTCGGGCAAAGGTCCGCGTTTCGGCCGATAACTCGGCTGGCGGTTCGTGGTATTGCTCGGTTCCCATGCGTATCCCCTTCGCTCCGGGCCACCGACCTCGATGGCGGCTTCCCCAACGTCAGCCTAGTGGCGGAGCAGAGGCAACACCATGGGCGGGCCATCCACCGGCCATCCGGGTGATCACGCGCGCCAGCTCGTCCACGAACGCAGACGTCGACAGGCGCTGGGCGGCCGGGGTGTTCAAATGAGCCACGAGAGCCTCGGTCATGCCGCCGACAGCCATCAATCCAATCAGCCCCGTCGGGGACTCGGGGATCAGCCCGCGGCGAATCAATTCAAGCATCATGGCATCCATGGCCCGGGCAATGCCGGCAATCATCTGCCGCCGCCAAGACTCCAATTCCGGCGAAACACCCACGGCTTCGATCTCGAGCACCAGACCAAGGCGTTCGTCATCGAGCATGGGACCAACCCCAGCTTGGACTCCGCGGCGGATCATTCCATACGCCGTGTCATTTGCTTCGATCTGCAGGGTCATCACTCGTTGTTCGATCGCCTGGGTCGCTTCACGATAAATAGTTTCGAGGACTTCCTCGCGCCCTGAAAAGTATTCATAGAACGAACGGGACGAGACCCCCGCTTCGCGACATAAGCCCTGGACCGTGGTCGCGGCGTACCCCTGGGTTCCGAAGAGCTGCACGCCGGCTTCTAGAAGCTTCTGTCGGCGTACGGCGTCCCGCTGTGGGCGGGATACCCCTCGCCACCTCCGCTCGCTCACGGGCACAGCGTTTTGCTCCACCGCAGTTTCTCCAGTCTTCACGGAATCCACTCTGCCACAGGCATTGAGCTTCACTTCGGTTCCAATTTATTGAAAATCTCTCTTTCCAATGTAAGGATCGTCACATGTCTTATTTCGTCAAGGAACGCGATCGAGCCCCCGCCGTCACCACGCCGATTCCCACGGACGTCTCCCTGCCGCGCACCTGCGTTATTGGGGCCGGGGCTTCGGGCTTGGCTGCCGTGAAGGCGCTGCACCAGGCCGCTGTGCCCGTCGATTGCTTCGAACAGGGCAGTATCGTCGGCGGAAATTGGGTCTTCGCGAACCCCAACGGCCAGTCCGCCTGCTACGAAACACTGGAAATCAACACATCGTGCCCGCGCATGGCCTTTTCTGATTTCCCGATGCCATCCGACTACCCCGCTTATGCCCGGCACGACCAGGTGGCCGACTATTTCGAGGCCTACGTGGACCACTTCGGTTTTCGTGCAAGGATCCGCTTCAACACCCGCGTGGACGAGGTCATCCCTGAAAATGGCGGCTGGAAGGTCGCCATCACCGGCCCCGACGGGACGGAGGAACACCACTATGATGCTGTCCTCGTCGCCAACGGGCACCACTGGGACGCCCGCTGGCCCGAGCCCGCCTATCCCGGGAATTTTGCCGGCGAACAATTACACGCCCACGACTACCGCTCGGCAGAACAGCTCAAGGAGAGGAATGTCGTGGTCGTTGGCGCTGGGAACTCGGCCTTGGATATCGCTTCCGAGGCCGGCAGGGTCGCCCACAGCGCCGTCCTGTCCCAACGCCGCGGCCAGTGGGTGCTGCGCAAGTACTTCCTCGGCCGGGCTTCGGACCAATTGGTTTTGCCTCAATGGCTGCCCTGGTGGGCCACCCGGGCCAGGCTGCGACTGGCATCGATTCTCTCCGGCAGCACCACGCGACTCGGATTGCCCCACCCCACACATGCTCCGGGCCAATCACATCCCGTCCAATCGGAACAAATTCGTCGGATGCTGAAGGTGGGGGCCGTGACACCGAAGCCAGGCATTGAACGACTCCACGGCGACCAGGTGGTGTTCACCGACGGGTCCGCGACAGCTGCGGATCTGATCATCTGGGCGACCGGCTACCGGGTCCGGTTCCCCTTCTTATCGGAGGACCTGGTCAACCCGGCGGGCAACGAGTTGCCGTTGTGGAAGCGCACCGTGCACCCTGATCATCCAGGGCTGTTCTTCATCGGCCTACTCCAGCCCATCGGCGCAGTGATGCCCTTGGCCGAGGCGCAGTCGCTCTGGGTGACGGAAATGCTGACCGGAAGCTACCTGGCACCGCCCGAGGCCACTATCCGTACACAGATGGAACGCGATCAGCAGCGCAATGCCCGTCGCTTCTACGCCTCGGCCCGGCACACGATGGAAGTCGATTTCGACAGCTACCTCTGGGACCTCGACCGAGAACGACGTCGTGGCTCGGCCCGTGCCAGTCAATCCGCAGCACGATCGCGCATTCATCAGGCGGTGACCGCATGACACCTCAGAAAGCACACCGGCGGCCTTCAGGCAACAGTCCAACCGACCGCGGTGGAGCGGTCATTACCGGTGCCGGTGGGGGCCTGGGACGGCAGCTCGCGTTGCGGTTGGCCCGGGCAGGATTCACCCTCCAGGTCACCGACGTCGATCTCCAGCAGGCCGAAGCCGTGGCGGCGAATATCAATGCGGAATTAGCGTTGCCCGCCGAACGGCAGGCCTTAGCCTCCGCCCTGGATGTCCGTGACGCTGCCGCTTGCTCAGCGGCCGCCGAGGCCGCCCGGTCTCGAGCAGGTTCCTTATCTCTCTGGGTCAATAATGCCGGGGCCCTCTTTACCGGTCCCTTCTGGGACCAGGACGAACGGCAGCGGCGTCTGGTTTTGGAAGTCAACGCCGCCGGGACCATCAACGGCACCCTGGCAGCACTGGAGTTGATGCGTGCGGCCAATGCCGGCCTGATCGTCAACGTCGCATCCTTGGCCGGCCTGGTCGGGGTCCCCGGGGAAGGGATCTACGCGGCTTCGAAGCACGCGGTCCTGGGCTTCAGCGTTTCGGCGCTGGCCGATTTGCGGGCTGCGGGGGTCAAGGGCGTCGATATTAGTTGCGTCTGTCCCGATGGGATGTGGACTCCGATGCTCCATGACAAACTCGATGATCCCGGTGCAGCCCTTTCCTTTACCGGCAAGCTCCTCCAACCGGGCGAGGTCGCGGATGTGGTCCTACGCGTCGTGGATAAACCGCGGCCCGTTACCGCGTGGCCACGCTGGCGCGGAGGCCAGGTGAGGCTCTTTGATATGTTCCCCCGGTTCGCCGTGGGACTGGCACCGCTGATGGTCGCCTACGGCCGCAAGCGGCAGGCGGCGTTCGCCCGGAAGCTGCGGTCCTGAGCGGCCCGGCCCGTTCCGGCCAGGTAACTCCGGGGTTCAGCTGAGGAAGCGTGCGGACGGGTCCGGGTCCCGCGCCCAGTCCACGGCCCGCTGGTGTTTGGGCGGCAAAGGTGGACGCTCTGCGTCGGTAAACCAGGCGACCTCGGTGTTCTCATCGTCGTTTACTCGGGCTTCTCCTGAGAGATAACGACAGGAGAACACGACGTCGAGGTACTGTGCGCGGTCGCCGTTGGGGTAGGTCACCGGGTCGGTGGTCCCGATTCCGGCCAGCCGTTCGACGGCGACCACGACGCCTGTTTCTTCCAGGACCTCCCTGACGGCAGTGGCCGCTGGTTCCTCACCGGGCTCCATGATTCCTGCGGGAAGGGTCCACCTGCCGTTATCGGCACGCTTGACCAACAGGAGGGCACCATCTTGGCGATGCACCACGGCTTTGACCCCCGATAGCCAGAGGGCATCATGACCAATTTTCTCGCGCAGGGACAGAATGAATTCCGGGGTTGGCATGTCCCTAGCCTGCCACGAAGAGGGCCGCCAACGTACCGATGACCAGGTAGGGGCCGAAAGCCAGCGATGTTTTCAGACCCGCACGGCGCAAAATAATGAACACCATGGAGGCCAATCCGCCGAGCAGGAAAGTCGCCACGGTGCCCCACAGCAAATGGGACCAGCTCAAATACCCCAAATACAGTCCCATGATGCCGGCAAGTTTCACGTCTCCTAGTCCCATGCCTCGCGGCTGGACCATGTGCAGGAGGAGATAGAAGCTGAAGAGGATGGCGCCGCCCAGAAGGGTCCGCAACAGCCCCGCCCCATCCCCGGCCAGCACCAGCGCCGCCCCGAGCAGGACGAGAGCGAACACGTACCACGGCAGAATGATCCGGTTGGGCAACAGATGCGTTCGGGCGTCGATCCACGTCAACCGTGCCCCGTTGATCACGAACAGCAGCAACGCCAGGACCAGCGGGACGAAGGCCACCGGCGCGTTCTCACGCAGTTCCTGAATCGCAGCGATCATGGCTCAACGCTAGCGCAGCCCACGACAGGGTGAGGCCACGGCTGTTTAGACTGTGGAGTATGACTATTCCTCCGACCACCCCGCCGCCATCTGGCCCCTCGGCGGTCTCCCGAGAGGATGCCGCAGCTTTCCGCCGACTCTGTAGGTCTTCGCCCTGGCGGTGGAGGACCCTGCGATTCGACGTGGAATGGTTCACCGCCAGCCCCACGGCGGGCCCGACCGCACCGGTGAAATTGCAGGAGGACCACACTCCCCTGGACGCCCTTTCCGCGCCGGCCGATATTGAGCGTGAAGAGGAGGTCATCCCCGAAGCCATCCCGCGAATCCGCGCCTGGTTGCGCCGTCCGGACGCCCTACGGGTCGAAGATGAGTCCTCCGAACTGCTGTTCAGCACCACATCGATCCATGCGTCCCGCGATGCCTTCTACATCACGGGCAACCGCAGCTCCTGGCTGCTGCCACCACGACTGGTGACACCTGTCTACGACGACGATGGGCTGATTGCCCGCCGCCCGGAAGCAGATTATGGTGACCCGGTCTTCGGGGATGCCCGCTGGGCCGCCATGCTCGATCCCGTGGAATTGGCCGGCAGTGCCCCGGTTCCACTGGAGTTCCCGTTGTCCAACGTCGTGGAAATCCATGAATTGAACGAAACCCGCCATGCGGGGCGAGCAGCGCTGGAAGCCGTGGTCTCACCCAATGTCACCTACACCCCGGAAACGGACGGGTTCCCGCTGTTGGAGGCCGGAAGGACCCGGCTGCGTATCGACCTCCAAACGGCGGTTTGTGTGTATACGGAGGCCTTGGACGGACCGGTTCAGGGCAACGGACACGACATCCACATCCACGCCGTCAACGAGTACATGCTCGATGACCTGTTCGTGGAGCATTCAATGAACCTGACCGATGTCCGGGACCATATCCCCTGGATCATCCGTGGACCGCAGGCCAGCCGAGGCGGCGAGTAGCTCACCGGCCACGCCTCCAGCCCGGGGGCCGCCACTCCCCGCGGCGTCGGAGCATGAGGGCGAGGACGACGGTCGCTGCCAGCAGCAGGATAACCGTCACGACACTGGCCTCGAGCCCGAAGGAACCTCCGGTCAACCACTCGGGGCCCGTGAGGCCCGTATGCCATATCGAGGACGCCTTTCCGGTGCCCGAGATCGGAACACCCCATACGGGGCCCTGCACGATGTTCCACAGCATGTGGTAGCCGATCACCACCCACAGGGAACGCGTCAAGGCGTATAGCACCCCCTCAAGCAGGCCCGCCCCGATGGCAATAGCGATTCCCGCCCAGAGCGTCGCATCGGGGTTCGTTAGGTGGACCACTCAGAACACCCGCCCGGACACCACGACGCCGTCCACGTGCCGGCGAATTCTTCCAGCAGGCGAAGGCCCATCCCCCGGAACGCCAGCTCCTCGGTCACCGCAGCTCCCAGCCCGGCGACCAGCATGAGTTCCAAGATCCCCGGGACATCCACCCCGGCAGGTGTCAGGAGCCGATAACCGCCCAGGACCATGATGAGACCGTAGGCGGCCAGCAGCCCGGCAGCCCCCCAGAGGGCCCCCACGGCCAGTCCGGGCCAACGCCGGGGGCGATTTCATCAGGCACGAAGCGCCGTTCCACCCGAGAACGACCACCCCATGGGCGCAGGTCACCGCCATCATCATGACGATGGAAGGGCCCACGCCGTCGGGTCTACTGAATGAGTCGACGCCGCCAAGGAGGACCGCCAACAGGGTGAACAGGACCAGGAAGATGAGTGCTGCCCCCCAAAAAGGCAACGAACCGCACTGCGGCATTCAGACGGATGCGGGAACCGGGGCCGACCGGCACGACATCCTTTCGCGGTGCGTCGGGGCCCAGGATCGTGGGTGGTGTCATCCTTGATCTCTATCAGAGGCGAAGAGCTATGCCCCCGATTCCTCGAGCATGTCGGTGACCAGCGCCGCGATGGCTGAACGTTCGGACCGGGTCAGGGTGATATGCCCGAATAAGGGATGCCCCTTGAGCGTTTCGACCACGGCAGCAACGCCGTCGTGCCGGCCCACCCTCAGGTTGTCGCGTTGAGCCACATCGTGGGTCAGTACGATCTTGGAGTTTTGTCCGATCCGACTCATCACGGTCAGCAGCACGTTCTTCTCCAAGGACTGCGCCTCATCGACGATGACGAACGAATCGTGCAGGGACCTGCCGCGGATATGGGTCAGCGGCAGGACCTCGAGTAGTCCGCGGTCGACGACCTCGTCCATGACATTCTTGGAGACGAGCGCGCCCAGGGTGTCGAAGACCGCCTGTCCCCACGGGTTCATCTTGTCGTCTTCGGAGCCGGGCAGGTAGCCGAGCTCCTGGCCGCCGACGGCATACAGGGGCCGGAAGACCACCACTTTCTTATGCTCGCCTCGTTCCATCACGGCTTCGAGTCCCGCGCAGAGGGCGAGGGCTGATTTCCCGGTTCCGGCCCGGCCGCCCAGGGAAACGATCCCGACCTCCCGATCCATCAGCAGGTCGATCGCCAGCCGTTGCTCAGCTGACCGGCCATGCAGGCCAAAGACGTCGCGATCGCCCTTCACCAGGCGGACCAGCCCGTCCTCTCCGACCCGGCCAAGGGCCGAGCCGCGGTTGGAGAGCAGGATCAAGCCGGTGTTGACCGGCATCTCGGCCGCCTCGGCGACCAAGACCGGCTCGTGGTTATACAACTCCTCCACATCGGTATCGGCCACATCTAGTTCGGCGGTTCCGGTCCACCCCGAATCAAGCACCAACCCGTTCCGGTACTCATCGGCCCGCAGGCCCATTGCCGAGGCTTTCACCCGCATGGGAAGGTCCTTCGACACCACCGTGACATCGCGGCCCTCATCGAAGAAGTTCTTGGCCACCGCCAGAATGCGTGAGTCGTTGTCACCGGCCCGGAACCCCACCGGAAGCACCTCGGTGGACACGTGGTTCAGCTCAATCCGCAAGGAGCCCCCGTCATTCCCGATCGGCAGCGGGCGGTTCAGGCCTCCACGTTCGACACGGAGCTCATCGAGGAGACGCAAGGCTTTGCGGGCGAAGAAGCCGACGTCGGGATCATGGCGTTTCTTTTCCAATTCGCTGATCACCACGATGGGAACGATGACCTCATGTTCGGCGAATCGCAGGACGGCCCGTGGGTCGGCGATCAGGACCGAGGTGTCCAGAACGTAGGATTTCTCTCCGACACTTTGCCGGGCACTCGTCACCGGGGTCGCTGCGGGGGTGGCGTGGGCCAAGCCGGCGGCGGGAGTCGGGCCCGTCCTGCCGATCTCGTCCGCCACGACGTTGCTGGACTGGATTTCGACTGCCACGATGACTCCCAACAGGGGCGTTGCGCCCCTAGGTAACCGTTCTGCGGGTGGTCCGGTCCAGCCTTGAGGCCGAATCCGGCCTCCCGTCGTTGACCGTGTGTCTCAACGCTCGGTGGCCTTTCCGTCTCGGCCGGCGGTAGTGCCTGCCGATGTCTTCAAGCTAGCCCGCAGACATGTCTTGTGGCCCAAGACACGCCGCCCGGTGAGCGAATGCCCGATGGCCCGGAGGTGAACGCCTCAGCTCCCGAAGCGGCGTTGGCGGTCCGTGAAATCACGGAGGGCGCGCAGGAAGTCGACTTTCCGGAAATCGGGCCACAGGGCTTCGCAGAAATAGAACTCGCTATAGGCGCTCTGCCACGTCAGGAAACCCGAGAGTCGTTGTTCTCCCGAGGTGCGGATCACCAGATCGGGGTCGGGCTGGCCACGGGTGTAGAGGTAGCGGGAGATGTCTTCGACTTCCAGCCCGCGGGCCACCTCGGCCAGGGAGGTTCCTGCAGCATCGGCATCGGATAACAGCTCCTTGACGGCGTCCACGATTTCGGCACGACCTCCGTAGCCGATGGCGATGTTCACATGCAGTCCCGAAGCGTTTTGCGAGGATTCGGCGAGGGCGTGGAGTTTATTCGAGAGATAGTCGGGTAGTTCGTCATAGGCACCCATGGGCTGAACACACAGGTCGTGTTGCTCGGCGAGCCGGTCCAGCATATTGGCGATGATGCCCATCAGGTCGTCCAGCTCATCGTTTGACCGGCTCATGTTGTCGGTGGAGAGCATGTAGAGAGTGACGGTGGGGATCTTCAGTTCACGGCACCACCCCAGGAACTCAACGATGTTATCGGCACCTGCCTGGTGACCGTGCACTGTCGGTGCTCCGGCGAGCTTGGCCCACCGCCGGTTCCCATCCACGACCATCCCGATATGCCCGGGTAGCTTCTCTGTAGGGATATCCTTCTTGAGCACTTTGCCGTAAAGACGGTAAAGGACTTCGGGCAACCGCACGTCGTCCCCTTCCAGTCGCTGGGCCAGCACGGATCAACGCTGCTTGGTTGCCGCGACTCTAGGCTACCGGTTGGGCCGCCACGGTGTTGAGCGGCACGCCTGAAGAAGCCGGCTTCCCCGCCACGCACTTTATTACTCTCCGGTAGTATCGGACCATGTCGCAGTCATCCCCCAGCATGGCCCCGTTGGATGAGATCAAACCGCATTTACGCGGCTGGATCCACGCGGGCACCGCTCCCTTGGCACTGGCAGCAGGCATCGTCCTCGTGGTATTGGCCCCCGGGACCGGGGGTAAAGTTTCTGCGGCGGTATATGCCGCAACGGGACTGCTTCTGTTCACCATTTCTGCCGTGTACCATCGCGGAAATTGGTCCCCGAAGGTCAAACGGGTTCTCAAGCGGCTGGACCACACCAACATCATGCTGGTCATTGCCGGCTCTTATACGCCCCTGGCCTGGGCGCTGCTTCCGGAGGCGAAAGCCACCTTCTTGCTGTGGCTGGTCTGGATCGGAGCGATCCTCGGTGTCGCCTTCCGCTTATTCTGGACCGACGCACCCCGCTGGTTATACACCCCGGTCTACATCGCCTTGGGACTGGCCTGCCTGATCTACATCGGCGACTTCTTTGCCGCCAGCATCCCGGCAGCAGTCCTGCTCTGCGCCGGTGGCGCACTCTATATCGCAGGCGCCGTGTTCTACGCCCTCAAGCGTCCGAACATCCACCTCGAATGGTTCGGCTTCCACGAGCTCTTCCACGCCTTCACGGTCGGCGGATTCGCTTGTCACTACATCGCCATCATGATGGCCATGTTGGCGGTCCGCTAGCCGAGGCGGCCGGCGCGCCGGCCCCTCATCGCCCCCGCGGCCACGGGGCCTCTTCGATGCGCTCGACGTTCTCATTGAAGTCGCGCAGCAAACCCGAAAAAGCGCGCTGCTTCTCCTGCGGCCAGTCGGCCACGACATCACGCAATCCCTGCTCGTACGACCGGCGCGTTTCCAGTAGCGCCTCGATCCCCGCCTCGGTCGGGGCGATACGGCGGGCCACCTCACCCGCGACACCGGGCACGTAGGCCACATGCTCGTGACGTATCAGTGCACCGACCTGGCGGTGGATCGTCGAGGCATCAAGCCGCAGGGCCTGGGAGAGCTCCTTGAGCGTCATCGGCTCGGAGCGCTCAAGCCGGTTGAGCAACACATAAGCGGAACGCTCAAGGGTCGGACTGCTCTTATGGTGCGGACGCAACTGATACCGGAAAAACAGCATGAGTTCGTACTGCATCTCCTGCAGAGCATCAGTGTCTTCCGTCATTCTTCTCCCTCTGATTGTCTTTCCGCAGGAATCCACTATACAACGATATGCATTATGCAAAAGATATGTGCTCTACACTTCTCATGTATGGTGCACAAGCATAGTTCGGCGTATCACCCCATCCAGTTAGCGAGCCCCATGACTTCCACTCCCGCTCTATCCACGCACCGGCCACCCTCCCCGCGGGTCGCGGTCACCATCCTGGCCTTCGTGGGCATCGTGGTCTCCTTAATGCAGACCCTCGTGGTCCCGCTGATTCCACAATTGCCCACCATGTTGGACACCTCGGCCTCCGACGCGGCCTGGATCATCACCGCCACCCTGCTCGCCGGCGCCGTAGTCACTCCCATCGCCGGACGGTTGGGCGATATGTTCGGCAAACGCCGCATGCTCATCATTTCGCTGGCCCTCATGGTTGCCGGCTCGGTGCTCTGCGCCTTGACCAGCACGCTGGAAGTGATGCTCGCGGGTCGGGTTCTGCAGGGGCTGGCCATGGGGGCCATCCCCTTGGGTATCAGCATCCTGCGCGATGAATTGCCTCCGGCGAGGGTCGGGGCAGCCATTGCGACGATGAGCGCCACGATGGGCGTCGGCGGCGCCATCGGCCTGCCCTTCTCGGCCTTCATTGCCCAGGTCGCCGATTGGCACGTCTTATTCTGGACCGCTGCCGGCCTCGGCGCCCTGTGCTTGACCCTGGTAGCCACGCTCCTGCCCGAATCCGCGGTACGGACCCCCGCCCGCTTTGATGCCGTAGGAGCCGCTGGATTGGCCGCCGGCCTGGTCTCGCTGCTGTTGCCCATCACCAAGGGCAGCGACTGGGGCTGGACCAGCCCACTGACGCTGGGGTTCTTTGCTGCTGCGGCGATCATCCTGGTCCTCTGGGGTCTCTACCAGCTTCGGGTCAAGGCACCGTTGGTCGATCTTCGCGTCTCGGCCCGTCCACAGGTCCTGTTCACGAACCTCGCCTCGATGACCGTCGGGTTTGCCATGTACGCCATGAGCCTGACCTTCACGCAGTTGCTGATGGCTCCGGCAGGGACCGGTTATGGTTTGGGTCACTCTATGGTCATGGCGGGGCTGGTGCTAACGCCCGGTGGGTTCGTCATGATGCTCCTCTCCCCGGTCTCGGCCCGCCTTTCGGCACGCTACGGGCCCAAGGCCACGCTGATCCTCGGGTCTTTGGTCATCGCTTTGGGGTATGTGATGGCGTTCTTCCTGATCTCCGAAACCTGGCAGATCCTCGTGGCCTCCATCATCGTCGGCGGCGGCATCGGACTGGCCTACGCTGCCATGCCTGCCCTGATCATGGGCGCCGTCCCGCTGACCGATACCGGGGCAGCCAATGGCTTGAACGCCCTGATGCGTTCTGTGGGTTCCTCGGCAGCGGCAGCGGTCATGGGCGTGGTTCTGGCCAGTATGACCATGTCACTGGGTGCGGCGCAGGTCCCCACCCTCGAAGGCTTCCGCGTCACCTTCGCCTTCTCAATCGGTGCTGCCTTATTGGCTGCACTCTTTGCCGCACTCATCCCGCGAAAGACGCGCGAGACCCCTGCAGCTGTGGGCGCGGAACGCGAAAGCATCAAGGCCTAACCCCGGATCTGCGAGTTCTGCCAGCAGAGCACCGGCTAGCGGGTCACCTTGATGATGCCCCGGGCGCCGCGTTCGGCGTCGACCATGGAGTGGGAAACAAACGGATAGTTCCCCGCCTCGGTGAATTCGAGTTCCGCGAAGCCGCCCTGCGCCACCCCGATGTCCAGGGTCTGGGACCCGGCATGGGGGTCCGAACCATCCAGGAGGTAACGTCCCTCCCGATAGGTGGTGTCGAATTGGCCGCCGATCACGTGGAATGCCGAGCCCCGGTTCGGTCCGGCCGCCACAACCCAGAATCGCGCCCGCTCGCCCACTTTCACGTGGAGGGGGTCAAAGGCGTACTGGGATGCGTACCCGTTGAAGACCACCGCGTCGGGGGTTTCGGCATCGATTTTTGTCTGCTCAGCCGTCCCGCCCGGTTTCCCGAGGTACAACTCGTTCTGGACCATGATGAATTCATGGTCCACGGGGGCCAGATCGGGCGGGTCGATGATCACCGCACCGAACATGCCGTTGGCGATGTGCAAGGACATGGGCATCGTGGAGCAGTGGTAGAGCCAGGCGCCAGCACGGGTGGCGGTGAACGTGTAGGTCAGCTCCTCTCCCGGCTCGATGGTCCGCATGGGCCGGTCCGGTGCCAGTGCTCCGGCGTGAAAGTCGATGGAGTGCCCGGTGGTCCCCTCGTTGCGCAACGTGATGCGGAATTTGTCCCCCACTGTGCCTCGGAGCGTCGGCCCCGGGGCCGTGCCGTTATAGGTCCAGAGCGTTTGCGCATAGTCGGCGCCGACATCACGTTCGGTGTCCTGGGCGGTCAGGGTGTAGTGATGCGTGGGGGCCTGCGAGGCTGCCGGCAACCGGGCATCGCGGGCGACGAACACCTGGCCGGGGGCGCGCATCGGGTCGAACCCTGCTGCCGGGTTCCCGGCGGTGCCCGATGCGTCCTCAGCTGAGCCTCCGTGGCCGCCATGGTCCTTCGAGTCCATCCCCTTCAGGGGCTCCGAGTCCGCCGCGGCAGAGTCCTGCGCACCATCGGCAATGATGGTGAACACCATGCCCATCTGCCGATGTCCGGCCAGCGAACACCAGCCTTCGGTATCGGCGGTGATCACCCCGGCGTCGACCTTTCGATGGGCTCCGGGAGCCACCCTGCCCGAGGCGGCACCGTTGGCCGTCAGCAGGTCGTGGCCCCTATCGTCCTGATTCACCACGTCAATGACCAGCCGGTCCCCTACGGGAACATGAACAGTGTCGGGGGTGAAGCGCATATCCTTCATCGACATCTGCACGTGGGTGGTGTCCCCCGTGGCCGCAGGCCCCTGCTGGGCCGACCCGGCACCTGACTCCCCCTCGGTGGTGGCACTGGCCCCTACTCCTGCAGCTGCCGGGTCGGCGACGATCCCGAGGGCAACAGCCAGGACGACGCCGGTCAGCCCGGCCACCGCGCTCATCATCAACCGTTTCCCGGGCTGCTCACTGCCAGCTACTTCTTGCGGGGCGACCGGGGAGGCCTTTCCTGCGCGGAGGCCCTTGAGCACCAGGATCAAGAACCACACCAGGGCCACGAGCACCAGGGTGGCTGTGGTGACCTTGACCCAGCTCGGCACGGGCAGCAGCGCCACTCCCAGACCGAGATTCAACAAGACCAGTCGGGCCCCGGCTGCTGAGTTGAACACAGCTGCGCGGACCTTGAACACCGCGGGTCCCCCACCGAGGACCACCGGCAGCAAATAGCTCAGCGCCCCGAGGAGTACCTGAGACGCAAAACCTGCAGCGAGCGCCGGGACCACCGACTGGACCTGCTCGTACAGCGTCTCCCACGAGGGCCCCCTCCCGGCCATCACGGCCAGGACCGCCACCGAACCGGTCAGCCACAGCAGGGAGGCGCCCGCGGAGAGTGGAGCAAAGTCCGTCGGTGGTTTGCCCAGGATCCCCCGGATCACCGGAAGCGCCGAATGGATGATCCCCCCGACGTAGATCACCAAGCCGGCGGCAACCAACCACATCCACCCCAGGCCCGACCCTGCCCCTGCCACGGCGACGCCGCCCAGCAGCGGGAGCCAACCGTGGCGCACCGCCGATTCCGCCCCCTCGGCCACCCGGGTCCGCAGCATGGTCGGTAACAGGGTCGCCAAGGTGCCCAAAACGGTTAGCCCCACGAACCCCAGGACGTTGATCACCGCATGGGCGACCAGGAGCCGCTGACGGATCTCGCCGCCGTACCCGGCGGCCAGCAGGGCACCGAGCGCCGCACCAACGGGCAATAACCAGCTGGCGGCGATGTAGTAATTCACCGTGGCGCCGAAACGCGAGGGCAAGGCCTTGCTGGCCCGCACGGCGAAGGAGATCCCGTGCAGGGCGAAGGCGGCGCCGACCAGGATGCTCCCGCTCAGTACCAGCACCCAGAGGTTGGCGACCATGCCGACGACGGTGGCGATCACCCCGGCATTCAGCCCGACCAGCCTCCAGGCCAGATAGACGCGACCATGATCCGGGCCCCGGAGCAGTGCCTGGGCAAAATGCGAACTCCAGACCATGATGGCGTTGCCGATCGCGCCCAGCAGGAGCAGGTGCACCATCAACCAGGTCGCCACCGGAAGGAACCGGTGGGCCGCGACGACGACCGCTAG